>JAIRYN010000073.1 GCA_031267575.1 Synergistaceae bacterium
AAAACCTCTACAAACGCTTTTTCCGGTTCTTTGGGTAAAGCACCGCCGTGTTCACTCACCTAAACCTTTATTGTCTGTGAACTCGTCCAATCGCGGCTATCAAAATGTGTACTTTTTGACAGTCTCCCTATCACTGGCTAGCAACAGCAAAATAGCTAAATTTTTCCTAGGTATTATACCATAATTATTCCAAAATTTTGAGTCCAAATTTCAATTCTGGGATTTTATCAAAAAGTACGCTTTTTGATAGCCGCGATTAGGTAAGCTCACAGATGATAGAGGAATTTCAGGTTAAGGTTTTTCCCTGCATGCTCAAGCGATTATGCTCAATTTACATGTTATGGAGTATTTTTGACATCTCTCTAAAACTTATGTATCTATAACGCGTGAAAAAGTAGCCGAGTGGTCGGAGGGGTTTTGTTATTTCTCATCATTGATGTCTCATCATTGATGTCTTATCACTGATGTCTAATCATTAATCATTGATGCGGAATAGATCTGGTACGGGACAGCGAGTATATTTATGTGTACTGAACCTCTTGGAGGCTGGAGGCACGTAGTGGCTTTGAAAAGTCGTAAAAAAGGTGATTTTGCGCTGATGATGGCTGATGATGAGAGAGATTTACGCAAAGTATTATCCTGATGCCGAGCAAATTACGTTAGTGGCAGATAATTCGTGGCAGATAATTTAAATACTCATAACAAAACTCCAAACAGTTTTGACAAGAAGTTGAAAACAAGAAGTTGAAAACAAGAATAGATTCAGTGATAATTTCAGTATACTGAGGAGAAGGAGCGGGTCAATATGGGAGTTCTACCAGAAATTGATAGAAAGAGCCTTTGGAGCGCGATCGAGGAAATGGGTTCGATAGGCGTTACAGCTTCGAGGCGCGCGCGACTGGCTTTGGGACCGGAGGACTTGAAAGCCCGCCATTTATTGGTCCACTGGATGGAGGAATTGGGACTGGACATTCACATGGACGCCTACGCGAACCTTTGGGGCACGCGGCGCGGCCTGGATTTTTCGGCGGATTCGCCGGCCGTGTTCATGGGGTCCCATATCGACACGGTGGAAGACGCGGGGATGTTCGATGGCGTTATGGGGGTTCTTTCGGGATTGGCCGTTCTCCGCGCGCTGAATGAAGCCGGCGTCGAAACGAAGCGCCCTGTGGCCGTCATCTCCTTTACCGATGAAGAGGGAGGGCATTTTTCGGCGGGGGGCCTGGCGGGGAGTCGTTTGGCCGTGGGCGCACTCGACCTGGAGACCCTGAAATCTAAACGCAACCCCCAAGGAAAAAGCTGGGTGGAGGCTCTGGGTGAGAGCGGGTTCCTAGGGAAAGATCGGCTAGAACCTCACGCTTATCTGGAGTACCATATTGAGCAAGGTCCCGTGCTTTTCGACGAGCGGATCCAGATCGGAGTGGTGGAGGGCGTCGTCGGCCTCTCCTGGTTGCGGGTCACGTTCAAAGGCGAGGTGAACCACGCCGGGGCGTTCCCTATGAACCGGAGACGTGACGCAGGACTTGCCGCGGCTCGTGCTGTCGTCAAACTCAACCGGCTGGCCTTCGAACTCGGCCAGGGCACTGTAGTCACTTCAGGGCAGTTGAACCTGCGCCCAAACCTTCCCAACATCGTACCTGGCGAGGCCATCTTGACGGTGGATATCCGCCAGTTCGACTCCGACTTACTGGAGCGGGGCGTCACCAGGATCGAAGAAATCGTGAAAGAGGCGGGCAAGGTGGAAGGAGTATCCGTGAACGTCGAAAATCTCGCGTACACGCGCCGCGCGGCATTCACCGATGAAATGACGTTGCTAGTAGAGAACAAGGCCAAGGAACTGGGCTATAGTTCCAAACGGATGCCCAGCGGCGCCGGACATGACGCGCAGATCATCCACCACCTGTGTCCCAGCGCGATGATCTTCGTTCCTTCTCGAGATGGTAGAAGCCATTGTCCCGAGGAGTACACCTCCCCTGAGGACGTCGGCAACGGCGCGGAGGTGTTGCTGCGTTGTGTTCTGGACCTGGCGAACCGATAACCTTGATCATTCAAAAGTGTATATACACTATATCTATCTTATCAACATATCTATCTTATCAACCAAGAAATTTGTCAACGTCAAAAGCAGTCTCTGCCATTCATTTGTGATAATGTCCTCTTATTATAAATCGATGTTGGTATATTTCCATGGCGAGGTGAACCACGCCGGGGCGTTCCCTATTGAGCGTATTACCGAAGTATGGCAAATTTTCTTTCGGTCCTCTTCCTTTTCAGGCATTATTACGATAATATCTTGTGTGAATAAAATAGTATCTTGTGTGAATAAAATGGGAAAAAATGGAAAATAAATAAAATCAGAGGGGAAGGAGAGTATGCATAGCTTTACTAATGAGGATATAAGGTGTAATATGATGTTATGGATAAGATATATAGTTCAGGGCAAGCGGCAGAATTTCTTGGCATCAAAGTAAAAACTCTACAGAAGTGGGACAGGGAGGATAAATTAAAACCCACTTCACGAAGTAAAACAAATCGGCGGATTTATACTGAGAAGCAATTAAGAGATTTTCTGCGCTTGAAGTCGGAGGATTCTCGTGTCAGAGTCGTTGCGTATTGTCGGGTTTCTAGCCAAGCTCAGAAGCCCGACTTAAGAAAACAGCAAGCAGCTATTGAACAATATTGCGGCGAATTGAGGCTACAAGATGTCGAGTTTATTTGCGAAGTTGGTAGTGGTCTAAATTTTAAGCGACAAAAGTTTCTTAAACTGATGAAAGACATAGAAAAACAGCAAATCCGTCTGCTGATTATCGCTCACAAGGATAGGCTGGTACGTTTCGGTTTCGAGTGGTTTGAGCGTTTTATTAAAGATCATTTTTGTGAGCTAAAAATTTTGGACAGTAAAGAATTGAGTTCAGAGCAAGAAATGATCCAAGATTTAATGACGATAGTTCATTGTTTTAGCTCAAGGTTATATGGGTTACGAAACTACAAAAAATCCTTAAAAGAGGCATTGGAACATGATTATAGCTTACAAGACAGAAATAGATCCAGTGCCTGAGCAGATTGAGAAGATACACCGGACTACCGGCGTGTGTCGTTTTGTGTATAACCTATTTATAGCCACGAAATAGTAAAACTATAATTTAAGAGGATTACCAAAATTTAAGAGGAAACATGATAGCGACACCGGCTTTTACGTTTCTGATCACTACGTTCCTCGTAACAATGAACTCGTAACAATGAAAAGGATACAGAAGCGCGGCGGCATCGAATCAAGATATCCACCCTAGGCTGGGTAAAGCTGAAAGAGTATGGGTACATCGTATATGAATAAGCTATAATACATTAATGTTTCTACTGATAAGCTATTACAAAGCGCGACAGTGTGTTGCAGTGAAATTCTATACGGTGTATCGAGCGGCGTAGGTAACAGGCTTGCGCGTTTCAATAGCTTTCAATATCTTTTAATAGCTTTCAATAGCTTTTAATAGCTTTCAATAGCTTTCAATAGCTTTCAACAATTTTCAACAGCTTTCAACAGCTTTCAATAACTTTCAACAACAAGGAGGTGGACCAATGAAGGAGAAATTTACGATTGATTCTGGAGTTTGGGAGATGGTTCATATGCGTTCCAATAGCTGCTGATGTTGTAGCCAAAAACCAAGGCCGTGCAGTAGTTATTGCCCCGGTCACCGAACGTTTGCATGTAGAGACCGTATGTATCTACTGTGATGAAAATATTATTATAGATTGGGGCGATAACGGCGCTTGAGGAATATTTCCGCAAGCTTTGCGAGATTCAGCTTTTTCTTTGACTTCATACTCAAAGAAATACTATGCGAAACGTGTCTACTCGTTATAAGTAGGTATTAGTACGCTGAAAGAATCGGAGGGATTTATCTATCATGTCTTTTCTGGAAAAGCAGTTCAAGCTCCAAGAGAACCACACGACGGTAAAGACGGAGATTCTTGCGGGTGTCACGACGTTTGTGACAATGGGGTATATCATTTTTGTCAACCCGGACATTCTCTCCAAGGCAGGAATGCCATTTGGTCCCGTAATGGTCGCCACCTGCGTGTCCGCCGCCCTCGCCACGTTTTTAATGGCGTTTTTGGCTAATTACCCTCTTGCTCTGGCTTCTGGGATGGGGCTCAACGCTTTTTTCACTTTCAGCGTCGTCTTGAATCCCGACATGAACGTTGGTTGGGAGGGAGCTTTGGCCGCGGTATTTATCGAGGGTGTCATCTTTATCATCCTGACGCTCACCAAACTGCGCGAGACCATTGTCAACACCATCCCCAAGACCTTAAAGATAGGAATCGCCAGCGGGATCGGCCTGTTCATCACCTTCATTGGTCTGCAGGGCGCGGGTATCGTTGTCGGTAACCCCGCGACTTTGGTGGGGCTGGGTAGTATCAAAAACAGCTTTTCCATTGTCCTGGCCCTTGGTGGTTTGATCTTAATGGTGGTTCTCGAACATTTCAAAGTCAAAGGCTCCCTTCTAATCGGCATCGCGACTGTCACCGGCGTGGGAATAGCTCTGGGTAGAGTGCCTCTGCCAGAGGCCATTGTCGCGACTCCTCCGTCGCTTACCCCTATTTTCTGGCATTTAGATTTTTCTGGTCTAGGTGATCCCAATTTCTGGATTATCGTGTTTACCTTTTTCTTCGTCGATTTTTTTGATACGGTAGGGACATTGGTCGGCGTCTGCAACCGTAGCGGACTTCTGGACGAACAGGGACGATTGCCCCGCGCGAAGGACGCGCTAATGGCCGATGCTATCGGCACCGTCGCGGGGTCCATTTTGGGAACCTCTACCGTCACGACTTACGTCGAAAGCGCTAGTGGCGTTGCCCAAGGTGGACGCACGGGACTCACCGCGCTCGTCACGGGAATTTTGTTTTTGGTCGCTATTTTCTTCAGCCCCATCGTGGGCATCGTTCCCTCTTACGCGACGTCCCCCGCACTGATCATTGTAGGCATCTATATGATGATGGGGCTGCGTGACCTGAACTACGACGACTGGACGGAGTTGACGCCCGCGATGTTGGCCTTCTTCATGATGGCGTTGGCTTACAGCATCGCGATAGGGATCGAGTTCGGAATTGTTTCTTACGTTGTGATCAAGATCGTGAGCGGCAAGACAAAGGACGTGAATGTGGTTTTGATCGGCCTCGCGCTTTTGTTCGTCATCAAAGAACTTCTTGCCTAAGAAGCAATGCCAGACTGTTCGTTAGAAAATATAAGAGCGGGTCTCAGAGGCCCGCCTTTTTTACTTTCGGAGTATATCAAAACAAACTCAAAATACTACATCAGAATACTATAAACAGAAAGAAAACCACAAAAGAGGCTGCCCGAAGGCAGCCTCTTTTGTGATTGAAAGTACGAGTCGCTAACCCCGGAGGAGACTCAGAACCGATTGAGGCATCTGATTGGCCTGAGCCAGCATAGCGGTACCGGACTGAGACAGGATCTGGAGGCGCGTAAAGTTCAACATCTCCTTGGATATGTCCGCGTCCCGAATGCGGCTTTCCGCGTCCGTGAGGTTCGTGCTGGTGGTCGTCAGGTTGGTGACGGTGTGTTCCAGCGCGTTCTGAAAGGCCCCGATCTTCGCGCGTTGCGTCGAAACTTTGTTGATAGCGGCGTCCAGTATGGTGATGCCACGCGCCGCGGCGTCGCGATCCGTCACGATCACCCGTGTGACCCCAAGGGCGTCCGCCGACATGTTCCCGATATCCACAGCCACGTCTTCGCCTTCGTTAGCTCCGACTTGAAATATCGTGCTGTTGTCCACCAAGTGCAGAATCGTTTCGTAGGGTTGCGACTGCTTGATTAAAGAGAAGGCACGCGTCTGCTCGTTCCACTCGGCCCGGATGTTCGCCATCGGGTCGAACTCCACGTCCACGTTGGGATGGATAACCCCGACAAGCAGGTTGCTGGAGACCTTCACTCCGCTAGCGATGATGGTGCTATTGTGAGCGTCGTACACGGAGACGGTGAAGGAATTTTCTTTCGCTGTCTGTACTACATTGAGGGATAGGGCGTTGATGAGTTCCTCGTCGCCGGAGAAGGCGAGTTTGCCGCCATTGCCCGCCACCATGGATCGAATGACGAGAGTCCCCGCTACGGACTCCATCGTATTATCGTAGGTTTTGCCGTCCTCGACAAAGCTCACGAACTTCGACGCGCCCTTGGTCGCGTACCGTCCCTGACCTAAATCCGCGGAGATAGCGTCGTTCAGCTTCCT
Organism: Synergistaceae bacterium; assembly: GCA_031267575.1. NCBI lineage: Bacteria > Thermotogati > Synergistota > Synergistia > Synergistales > Synergistaceae > Synergistaceae bacterium. Next base: position 6,249 of record JAIRYN010000073.1, read on the forward strand.
CTGCAACACGGCCAGGGTATCGGTGGAGTAAAGCGTAACGGTAGCGCTCTTGCCATCGCCCTGAGAAATGGTGATGGTCTGGTGGTTGGTTAGCAGAAAAACGCCTTGGGGGTTCCAAAACTTGTTGATGTCTCGCAGTTGGACATCCGCCTTTGCCGTCTGCCCAATATAGGCGGCCTCAAAGGTTGTCAGAGTGGTCTTCGTGCTAGAGGTGAAATTGCTGGTCGCCCCGAAGTTTTTCTCCAGGTTCAGAACGATATCGCCCTCGTATACCGTCCCGTTGTCCGTGTTGAGATAGAAGTTGCGGAAGTGCAGCTCCTTTCCCGCGACGGCGGCTTTGTTCACCGCGTAGTGGAGAGGGCGCTCCGATACCCTGTAGGTCGGGGGATTGGGTTGAATTCCCTTGTTGTTCAAGTCCATGTCCGCCCACTTATTGGGCCAGTCTGGGGTCTGTTGCCCTTCTATCCGGACAACTGTATCCGCGGCGGGGGCGATGGCGGATTTTGTCGCGGTGACGTTGAAGACCATCTTGTCGCCCACTGCGTAGTCGATCTTACCGCCGTTTCTCGTCGGATCGGACGTGAGGCTGTTCGCGTCGATGAAAATCGCGAAATCAAAGCCCAGCTTGCTGCTTGACGCCGGGGGAGCGGTTTCCCACTTGGTGGCCTCTTGGAGGGTTGGCGCCGCTCCGCTAGGCGCCTTGGCCGAGACGACGATATTTTCCTGAACGTGGTTCTCCACCGTGCCGTCTGCCTTCAGAATCGAGGACGTCAGGCGGAGCGTCACGGTCTTGCCCGTCATGTCCACCGCCGTAACCTCCGCCAGGACGCTGGCGTTGATATCCTGGGTGAGAACCGCGAAGATATCCTGCCCTTTACCTGTGCCAGGGCTCGAAGTTGATGGCGCGCTTGCCCGTTCGCCGGCTTGAATGCCTTGGCTGCTGTAATAACCCACCAGGCGGGTGTTGCTCGCGTCGCCTCCGTATGCCCCCACCGCTGCGTTCCAGATTGCGTTAGAGTCAGCGAAAGCGGTCTTCACGTCGCCGTCCGCCCGTATATTGTACGCACCAGCCGGGATGTTGTCCACGCGAGCGTTCTCCACTCCCACTTGGTTATTGACGCTTTTGTTCATGACAACGTTTTTGTGTTTGATCGTGAAAATATCGCTCTTTTGAGCTTCGGCCTGACCGGGATCCGCGTTGACCCTTATTTTGTAGTTACCCTCAAAGGCGGCCTTCTGTCCGAATTGATCAATCTGGCGCAGGGATCCTTTGACGTAGGCCTTCGTGGAAAGCTCACTAGAGGACCACAGAGCGGCGGCGCTGCCATCAAGCAGCCGCTTTTTGTTGAACTGCGTCGCGGTGGCTACACGGGTGAGTTCCCCTTTCAACTGGTCGATTTCCGATTGAATGTACTGGCGATCTTGCTGAGTCAGAGTATCGTTAGCCGCCTGAACCGCTAACTCCCTCATACGCTGGAGAATACTGTGATCTTCGCTCAATGCCCCTTCCGCCGTTTGCAACATCGAGATGCCGTCTTGGGCATTCCGAACCGCCATATTCAAGCCGTTGATCTGGGCGCGCATCTTCTCGGAAATGGCCAGCCCCGCCGCGTCGTCCGCCGCGGAGTTGATGCGCAAACCCGTAGAAAGCATCCTGACCGATTTTTGCAGAGCGGAATTTGTCTCATTGAGAGCGTTGAAAGCATAAAGCGCCGGTATGTTGTGATAAATCCTCATTATACGTTAACCTCCTTGTTACGAGACATCCTTATCCCGTTAACACAAAAAATCCTTTTGACCGTCCTGGTCTTCACTCACGCTTTTGTGTAGTACCTTTGCGTAGTCCCTTTGCATAGTTCCATCGTTATCATCACGGTTGGCGCCGAAACTGAAAATTTTCCCTCCCCCTCAACGTTGCTCGCCAACTGACTCACGCTCGATCTCATTCTGTTTTTCAGCCAGAGCCAAGGCTCTTTTATCATTATAGGAAAGAATTTATGGAAATATATGTGATAATTCATGAATAAAAACCGGTAAAAAGATCTATTTCAATTCAAGGCTGTTTTGATCGAGTTTTATGTAGAATCAATATATGTAGAAGCAATACACGAGAAGCCCCTCACTATTAAGATTGAGGGGCTTCTCGATCGAGTTTACGCAAAAATCAAGTTCACGCAAAAAGTTTATGCAAAAATAGATATGCTCGTTCCCGAATAGTAATTTGAGTTGCCGAAGCTGGACGGATTAGGGAGAGTGACTTTGATATTGACGTATTTGACCAAAAGTTTGCCGTTCTCATCGATCATCTGGTTAACTCTGGGTGTCTGTCTGTAAAATTCCGGGTCATCTTTCGTTATCATCGTCGGGATCGCTTGGGGGCATGCATTATTCGGATCTTGGCCTGGGGCGGCCCGCAAAACCATTTTGGTGGTTGGTTCCATTCCGGCAATCCGCACGTTGACAGATACGCTGAGCAGATAACCGTTTTGTGCACGAGAGTTCATGAGCGCTCCCCACAGACCTTCATCTTCAGTCGATCCCGTTTCCTGCGTTATATCGTACTTCTTAAGTTCTTCTTCTGACATTTGCGATGTTTGCGACATGAACTCAGACTCGCTTATGGAACCGGACGAAATTGTATGCCCAACGGGATCTCTAGCGAATGACTCCAAAAGACGTTGTGTTCCCGAAGAAAGCGAGCCCACCATCTTCGCGAAAGTATTGTTGTTAGCCTCCTCCGAATATGTGCCCTGCGGATTCGCCGCTCCGTTCCGATTGACAAACGAGGCAAGTTTCCCCTGCTGTTCCTGTAGTCTCGATAGATCGTTCTCCAAAGCGGCCGTACTCGCCTCGGCCGCTTTGGAGTCCATCACGCTTCTTCCTTCGTTTTTCAATATGTCGCCGACCGTCGGGACATTCGGGTCGCCCGTGATCTCCCACTTATCCGGCGCCCCAACAACGCCAGGATCAGCAAGATTTACTTCGGCAACATCCCACCGTTCACCGTTGGCAACGCGTTTGGCGGCTCTCGCAAGCATTTTATAAGATGACGTGTCTTCATACGAGCGTTCAGGAAACAGAACATTTCCATGTACGAATTTCTCTGTTTGGATATCCAGCTCATACTGCAACTTGCCTAACTCCGTCTGCAGGGCGATACGGTCTTGGGCGCTCAATGTCTCGCTCTGCGCCGATTCGGTAATTTCTTTCATTCGCGTGAGAAGTTCCTCCGCTATCGTGATGTGTTTGTCGATCGACTTCAATTTCGGATCGGCCCCCACGCCTCTTAACTTTTCTTGCCAGGATACCGCGTCATCACCGGAAACGTTCTCGCCGCCAGCAGGAAGACTTTTCTGAAAACTATCCGACGCGCGCTTAAGCGCCCCGCTCAAGCGATCAGTAAGAGAAGTCCCGCCCCCTCCGAGGCCACCCATTGGCAACCATTGCGATGCTCCTAAACCCACTTGATTTATCATCAAGATCACCCCTCCTTGGTTTTTTTAAAAGTCTCGTTACACTTTGTTCCGCAACGAGACTTTCAAAACTCACTGTACAGTATAAGAATTAATGTAGTGACCCATATAACCATCAAATATATCTGAATTATAGTACCCATTAACTGGCGACAGGAAATCCTTCAATTTTCCAGTATCTAAATCGTAGACAAATCCCGACTTCCAAAAAAGATCCTCGTTATAGAAGGTATCAGCAAACAAATCAGACTGACCACCCATAGATAACATATTACTAAAACTAAAGTGAACCGGCAAAAGCCATATAGCATTAGAAGCAGAACTACTTTCATGCAACTCATTCTCCATGCTGCTACTATAGCTTATAAATAGAGCCCGATGTATCGCCCCTGATGTTACATTAAAACGCGTAGATTTTTGTGGTTGTGGTATTGTTACTTGACGACTAAATGAGAGACTAATTGATGAAATTTTTAGGTCTGAATTAACCCACAACGTATTGGCTGTTGTCATATAAGCGATTCTGTTGTTGCTACTATTGCGTCCTAAAACCTGACCAATCGTTCCGGAAGAATTGAAGGTATTCACCAGTATCGAGTAATTATAGTTCAAATTGCTATAATACAAATTTCCCTCCGAAAGGACTCTAATGTAATAAGTACCCGGTGAAACCATTATCGGAACATTTGCGTTTGGTTCTATTGCCCCTTGATAAACAAGGTTTTCATTGTAAACATAGCCATAAACCAGAGGAATAACACCATAGACGTCTTGCATAATCATCGTCAGAACCGCTCGATTGGCAGATGTCGGTACGGTAAATTTAATAAAGTCTTCATCACGAAGAGTGGCTATTTCACCACTTATTCCTACTGTATTTGGCACCACAATCCTCGCGTTTTCGGGAAAATCATTAACTTCCGAGATTTCCGGATTGGGGTCAAAACTATTATAAAGAGTATATAGTTCAGTGGAACTTCCAGAATACGAGTACACAACAATAAAATATATCTCACCAGTTTCCGCTAGAAAGGATATATGCTCATCGGAACCCCCGACGCGTTGACTGGCTTTGAAAGACAGCACATTTCCAGCGTATAACTTATACACATACAAGTCATAATCCACATTAATCTGGGGAACTCGCAGGTGCATCGTGAATTGTCCAGCACTAGGAGCCTGAGTATAAAACCAAGATTGATGTCCTGTGTAGTCTAATGTGTCCGAAAAATTCATATTGGGCGGTATCATTGGAGCAGTGTTAGGCGAATCATTACCCGTGACCGAGGACATAGTACTCAACCCTGAGGACGAACTTTCACCTAAGGATAAGCTCTGACCGCTAGGTACAAACAGTCCATAAGGTGGTGATATCGGAGACAGCAAAATATTTTTTTTGCTCAAGTTATATATTGATTGATCCTTTGAAGCGACCGTCAGCGTCTCTGTCGGGAAATGGAGTGGTAGAGATTCATCCGACACTTCCATAATTGATCCAGCATAATTATTCCCCAAAAAGCCTACCCCCCCCCCCCCATATCTTCGTCATTCGCATGAACAGCAGAGCAAAAGAAAAACACACTTACAACCACCAACAACACATTACGCCTCATTACTCTACACCTCCAAATTTTCTACAGCTCTAAATCTTCATTGAATTCATTTTAATTTTAAAATTACTTTTGTCAATCCATGCTGAGCAGATTTACTATTCAGTCAAGTCGATCAATTCACGAGTTAAAGGCCTATACTAAATCGACGTTTCCGGGAATAATTCATTTCGCGTCTATTTCGCATCTATTTCACATCTATCTGAAACATTTATAATAAAAGTTTTAACTTACCAAATTCCTCTTTATGGAGATTCTGATGACATCCGCCAGGCTATTAGCTCCAAGTTTCGCATAGACCGTGTTCAGCAGCATCTTCACCGTTGTGATCGACAAATCGCGATTTGCCGCGATTTCCGAACGAGAAAGCCCTTCGTACAAGTCTTGAAGAACTTCCATTTCTCGCGTCGACAAACGCACGTCATCTCCTATGTTGTTTGCTTTTTTATACTCCGATATGACGAGAAGCAACTGCTTCGCGTAAGTGGCTGATTTCCTGTTGATCAGTTCGAGCCACTGGATGGGGATGCCGCAGTCTTTCTCCCGCATCGCCGCTCGGGTTAACGTGCGCATGTCGTTGCCCATTTCGATGAACGGCATCGTCAAATTGTTCGATAACGCGAGGTCATAAGCTTCTCGCAACGCGACCCTCGACTCGTCTCGATTTTTAATGTGATATTGACACGCCGCCGTGAGCAGTTTTATTTCTAGTTTTCCAAACAACACCTCACCAAAAACCGGTTTGCTTTCAATAAAGGATAGCAGCTCGTGGTATCGCTTGTCCGAGTAATAAAATTTCGCTTTGACAAAGTTTCCAAAATCCTCCTTGAATGTTCCTATGGAACCTTTTCCGAAGTCGTCGCTCAGTATCCAATGGACGACCAGATTGGGTTGATTGAGAACGAAATGGTACCAGCTTGATACGATGTCGTAGGTGATGAAACGGGTGGGATATTCTTTCATTTCCAACTGCGCGCTCAAGTTTTTAAATATCCTCTGGACCCCCTTGAAATCCCCCTGCGCGACAGCGATGCGCAAAAGATAAAACAGAGCCCGATTTCTGACTTCGTATTGATTTTTTTCCTCCGCTTTATATAACGCCTGCCTGAGGAATTTCATGGAATTTTTCAAGTCACCCTTGTAAAATTGCAGCTCACCTCTGGCCAGATCATCCAATCCGAACATACACCCGCCCATCATATGGCTCATATGCGGTATCGAGCGCGTCAAAGCGTCGATATATTCCTCCATCGCGCCGCTTCTCGTTGTTCCGACTTTAGAAACTAAAGCGCTCAGGGATACGCTGGTAATGGAACCAGATTCTAAATAAGGGCTGGAAGGGTTGGACTGATAATAATAAGTTGACTTCTCCAGCGGCTCCTCGAAATCGTAACGATCCGTGTGAGGCGCCATAAGATAGCGCGCGATAGCCAGAGCCATATAAGTGCCGCAAAGGACCCGGTTGTTGAAATCAGAGCAGGGCAGAGCCGAATATTTTTCGATGCGTTTCTCGATGTCCGCCAAGGCTTCTGCATAACGGTTCAGACTCATGAGCAGGTTCGGATACTCGCGATGGTACAAAGCGATGTCTTCCAGCGCGGAGGCCGGCGCTTTGTTATAGACGTCGAGAATAAACTTCGCTTGGTCGTAAGGGAACCGTATCGGCAGATGGTACACTAACTCGACGATCGCCTTGTATTCGCCAGCCTTGTCGTAGTAGGACACGGCATCCATTTTATACTCGTTCTCGTCGCACCAGCGAGCCGCTTTTAAGTAGATGTCTTTCTTTTCCTCCGCCGTCAGAAAATCCTGTTTTTGCCGCAGGTAGTCGAGAAAGAGGCGGTGGATAAGATAAACGTGCGAAAAGGTGTCAATCCGAACGAAAGAAGTGATTTTCTTCAATTCCTCGATGAGGGTTTTGTCACCTCCGGCAAGAATCGAAACCAGATCTCTCGAAAGGTGCTCAATCAGCGACAATTGAATTAGAAATCGTCGCATTCTCTCTGAACTCACGAGGAAGACCTCGTTTTCGATCATTTTGAAGATATTCAGCTTCATCGCGATACGCGCGTCTTGTACTTGATCGGGAGATTTTTTCAGGGACAAGCTGATCAGATTTACCGCTAACATCCACCCCGCCGTGTCGCTGTAAATACCGGCGATGCTTTGAGGCGACAACGGAATACCCATCAAACGAAAATACCCTGCTATTTCGCCCTCTGTCAAGCGTAAATCATCTTCGTTGACGTGAAAAACCATTCCCTGCGAGAGCAATCTCACCATGTTGATGTTTGGGTCTGTTTGTGAAATTAGGATCATGGCCACATTCGGGAACGGGGAATTGATGGATCGTTCGACAAACCGGAGCACCGAGTTTTCCTCGATGAGATGGAAATCGTCGAACACGATCACCCGCTTCTCCTTGAACAAGAGATTGTCCTCGATCGTCGAAAGGTATTTCTCGAACTGGTCTCTCGTCTCTGGAAATCCCAACATCGATAGACGCTCTGCCAAGTTCTTATCGCGCAGCAAAATCGTATTAGTGAAATGCTCCCAAAATCGGGCGCCCAGGTTATCGCGTTCCGAGAGCTGCAACCACAGCGTGTCCGCATCGTAGTTCTGGAGAAACGAGTAGACAGCCCAAGTCTTACCATAGCCAGTGCCCGCGGAAACAATGATCAAAGATTTCTGGAGGGCTTCCGCGAAAATTCCCTTTATTCGTGGGCGTTCCAGTAAAGTCCTATTTTCGGTAAGAATTGCCAATTCTCTGCGGAATATATGGTCACTCATTTATGAAAGATCCTCTATAAGTAGTATTTAGTAGATTTTTATTCCAGTTCCAGATTTTTATGCTTCCGATCCTTTCAGCCAGCAAGCCAGCAATAAATAACAGATCAATGATGTTGCGCTATACCTAAAGAATATACCTGCTTTTCAAAAAAACAATATGTTGGGACGTATTTTGTGATTTTTTGATCCTGCTTAGTCAAGTTTTTGCTTGATAACGTGAAGAAATATCTTTACAATAGTTTATAAAAGAGGTGAGGTAAAATATGACGCGAACAAACATCAACATTCGTATTGATGAAAATTTGAACACGAGCATGACCTGCTAGATGTCGACTGACGCGGAAAATCTGGTAAGGGATTTTAGAAAAGGGAGCATTCCCAAAACGCTGCTGGTCTTTATGCTTCCTTTTATGGCATCTAATGTTTTTCAGGTTTTGTACTCCACTGTAGATATGATTGTCGTTGGCCGCTGCGTAGGTAGCGCCGGACTTGCTGCGGTGTCTTTGGGTAGCCAGGTCCTAAATTTCGCCACGATGCTGTGCACAGGGTATTGCACCGGCGGACAGGTTCTCATCTCGCAGTTGATCGGCGCCGAACGCCGGAAGGAACTCAACGGGGTGATCGGCACTCTTTTCGCCTCCACGTTGATTCTGGGGGTGGCTTTCTCGGCCGGGATCGTCTCGTTACATCTGCCGCTGCTCCGCGTTCTCAACATGCCCCTGGAGTCTTTCAACATGGCGGTCGATTATCTGACAATCTGCGGGGTTGGCCTGATCTTCACGTTCGGGTACAACATGGTGTCTTCTGTCTTGCGCGGCATGGGGGACTCCAAACATCCCTTTCTGTTCATCCTTCTTGCCTCCGTGCTCAATCTGATTCTGGATCTGCTCTTCACCGGATACCTGGGGTGGGGTGTCGCCGGGGCCGCCGCGGCCACAATCTTGGGGCAGGCAGTTTCTTTCCTGTTCTCCCTGGTCTTTCTGTACCGTCGGCGCGCGGCGTTTTTCTTCGATTTCCGTCCACGCAGTTGGAAGATCCGTTGGATGTATTTCAACCCCATCGTCAAACAAGGCGTTCCCCTGGCCATCCACACCAGTGCTATCCACATCTCCATGTTTTATGTGAATAGCCTCGTGAATCAGGTTGGCGTTATCGCTTCCGCGACTTTCGGCGTCGGAATCAAGCTCGACGATATCTGCACAAAAATCTCCATCGGTATTCGTTACGCCGCGGGGCCCATGATCGCTCAAAATTACGCGGCGCGGGCTCTGGATCGCGCCAAAAGCGTCGTGTATTGGTCCTGGATTTTCGCCTGCGCTTTTCACGGTATTTTTATCGTCATTTACCTGTTATTCGGCAGACAGGCATTTGCTCTCTTCACAACGGACGCGGATGTTCTGGACTTGGCCCCAGTTTTTATTTCCGCTATTATGTGGACGTTCATGCCGCTGGCAATCATGCGTGGAACGAATGCCTTCGTCCAGGGCATTGGCAACGCTCCTCTGGGAATGCTTTTTGGGCTTTTAGATGCCGTTATCATGCGAGTTGGGTTGAGCTATGTCATGGGGGTCTTGGCAGGATGGGGCTTTTATGGATTTGTCTTGGGTTACGGCCTGGCTCCTTACGGCGCGGCAATTCCAGGAGCGATCTATTTCCTCTCTGGTATGTGGAAAAAACGTAAAAGCTTGATAGATGATTTAATAGATGATTTATAAAATACTTTTGGAGGCGGCACCCAGATTCGAACTGGGGATAAAGGATTTGCAGTCCTCTGCCTTACCACTTGGCTATGCCGCCCTCTTTCCAAACATAAAACAAAACTTAAAATATAAAACAAAACTTAAAACAAAACATAAAACGAAATTTCTCCTAAACACCCTTATCTAAACACCCTTATCTACACTGTATCCAATTCTAACTCATTTACTAGTAATTCGTCAAGTAGCTTACCAATAGAAAAGGGTATACAGATGAAAATGCAGTGGGGTCTGTAGTCGTGCCTACTCCCGGTATCCGAACGCTGTTCGTCGTCGTCAGCGCGAATCCATCAGTGCTTTTGACATACTCCCACGATTAAAGTCATGAAATTCTAACATCGACAAAGACAGCCGACTGAAACCGGTCTTACGTCTTCTTCATTTAATATAATAAGAGTGGATGCCCCATGCTCTTTTAAGAGTAGACGCCCCATACTCTGAGAATATTTACAGCCACATTAATATCTCGGTCATGTTCCGCCCCGCATCTCACGTTGATAAGCCATAAAAAGAGTTTAACATAAAAGTAGACATATGGCAAGAAATCAAATACAAAACAAACGCCACCGTTGGCGGCGTTGCGATTCTCATCTAATCTCATCCAATGACGGCTGAAGCCGTTGGCTTTCTCATCGCTTTATCGTCATTTTGGAGGCTTACACATAATATCTGAATAAGCTATAATACATTAATACTTATATCTGATAAACTATTACAAAATCTTGTAATGTGTCATGGCAAAATTATGTATTGTGCGTCAAACGGCGTAAGTCATAGGATTGCGCGTTTCGAAAATAAGGAGGTGGGCCGATGAAGGCGGAATTTACGATTGATTCTAGATTCTGCTAGGTGATTTATACGCGTTCCAATAGCTGCTGACAGCTGCTGACAGCTACTGACGTTAAAACCGAAAACCAAAGCCGCGCGGTGGCTATTGCCCTGGGCATTCGAATATTTGTGTGTAGAGACTGTGTGCCCCTACTGTACTGTGTGCCCCTACTGTATTGAAAATATTTGTGATGAAAATATTTTTGTAGATCGTGCTACAATGGCGCTTGTGGAATATTTTCGCTAGCTTTGCGAGATTCGGCTTTTTCTTTGGCTTCATAGTCAAAGAAATATTACGCGAAACGTATCTACTTGTTCTAAGTAGGTATTAGTACGCTGAAAGGATCGATTTCATAATGCGTAAGTTTTTGTCGATCGCCGGAATTGTTGTACTGTTTTTGTGTTCCAGAGCCTGGGCCGCGGACGTGGTTCGCGTCGGAATTGTATTGCCGATTTCCGGGCAGGCCGCTATGTATGGAGCTTATTGCAAAACGGGCGTGGAGTTGGCTTTGAAAGAACTGACCCCCGATATGACGATTAATGTCGGAGGCAAGAAGCTCCCCCTCGAACTCATCTATGAAGATAATGAAAACAAACCCGAAATTACGGCCAATGCATATCGTAAACTGATCGACCAGGACGAGGTTGTGGCCATCATCGGTCCGGAGTCTTCCTCCACGGCGCTGGCGGGAGGTCCTATCGCTCAGTCCGCGGGCATCCCCGTCATGACGATCTTCCCCACGAACCCAAAGGTTACTCAGGTCGGAGACTATATCTTCCGAGCCTGTTTCATTGATCCTTTCCAGGGAGCGGTAATGGCGAAGTACGCCTATGACGATCTAAAGATTCGTAAAGCCGCTGTGCTTTACAATAATGGCAACGATTTTTCCAAAGGGCTGACCGAATTTTTTACCCGAACCTTCGAGGAACTCGGAGGAAAGGTCGTTATCGTGGAGGCCTACGGCGGCAGCGATATTCGTGATTTCAACGCTCAATTCAACAATATTAAGGCCAGCGACGCCGAAATTCTCTTCATGCCCAACACCTACTTCGAGAGCGGACTCCAAATGCATCAAGCCCGCAGCGCCGGCATAACTCTTCCTTTGATCGGCGGAGACGGATGGGACACACCAGACCTCGTGACGATTTCCAATGGAGCAGAAGAGGGCGCGGCGTATTCTTGCGCCTTTTCTCACGAATCCACCACACCACAGGCCAAGAAATTCGTCGAGGCCTATAGAGTCGCTTACAACGATGTCCCGAACTCCAACGCGGTCCTCTCTTACGAGGCGTTCAATATTGTCTACAAAGCCATTGAGACCGCAGGCTCTCTGGAAGGGGCCGCCATCCGTGACGCCATCGCCAAAACAAAGCTGGAACTCCCATCAGGCGTCATTGAATTTGACGAAGAAAGAAACCCCAAGAAACCTGCTGTTATCGTGATGTACAAAGGCGGTAAAACGTCTTACGTTACTACGATCAATCCCTGAAGTCCTCCGAATACACTTGTCCGACAATGGTCAAAATATCGGCCATTGTCGCATTTTACGATAAATTTTGCGTTGGGTCTGACGTTGATTGAGACGTGGGTTGAAAGGAAGAATACCTTCCATGGAACAATTGATTCAACTGTCGGTTTATGGAGTTCAGCTTGGGGTTATTTACGCGTTGATTGCTCTGGGTTATACGATGGTGTACGGCATCATCAATCTCATTAACTTTGCCCACGGCGATTTCGTGATGATCGGGTCTTTTACAGCTTTTTTTGCGGTTAATCTCACAGGCGTCGGATTTTTCCCGGCCATCATCACCGCGATGCTCTTCCCCGCTATCTTGAGTATTCTCATAGAGCGCTTGGCTTATCGCCCGTTACGCAACAAGCCGCGTCTTTCGGCGCTGATCACGGCGATAGGCGTTTCCATTTTTCTTGAAAATTTCCCTCGCATGGTTCCCTTTATCGGCCCTAATTTCAGACGGTTTCCCGAACTTATCCCCATGCGTCACTTTTACCTATGGGGACAAGCGTCTATCAACACGATCCAGGTCACAAACATCGTAGCCTCCAGCGTACTACTCGTCCTTTTGATTTTTTTGGTCCAGTATACAAAAATGGGCAGGGCAATGCGCGCCGTCGCCTATAACAAAGACGCGGCCGCTCTGATGGGTATCGATGTCAATCGAGTCATTTCCTTTACGTTTTTCATCGGAGCCGCCCTTGCTGGAGCTGGAGGGGTTCTCTACTCACTAACCTACCCGATGATTGATGTTTTAATGGGGGTTTGGCTAGGGACGAAAGCCTTCATCGCCGCGGTCTTCGGAGGGATTGGATCAATTCCGGGTGCCGTGCTTGGAGGTCTATTGATGGGGATCATCGAGGTTTTCGCGACCGCGGTCTACTCCGAACTGGGTTATGGATCGAGTTTTGTCGTGCTGATCCTCGTTTTGCTATTCAGACCTTCGGGTCTTTTAGGCAAAGCTCCATTAGATAAAGTATGATTAAAGTATGATAAATAAAGTATGATTAGGGTATGATCATGGAAAAAACGACAACAAGAATGATCGTGGCAAAAATCAAAGATTACGCCCCCGCGTTAGGGCTTTTCGTCTTTTACCTCGTCTGTATCCAGCTCCGTCAGGCAGGTTACGTCAAAAACTACTGGCTTCAGGTTTTGATGTTTGCCTTAATCAACGGTATGGTGACGCTGGGACTTTACCTTATCAACGGCATCACGGGGCAATTTTCGATCGGTCAGGCGGGCTTCATTTCGGTCGGCGCTTATTCCTCAGGAGCTGTGACCACCCTTCTTTTCAATTTTCCTCCTCTTTCCGTCTACGTGAAGCCCTTCGTTTTTTTGCTGAGTATTGCGGTAGGGGGGATTGTCGCGGGAATCTGCGGCTATCTCATCGGGCGCCCCTCATTACGGCTGAAAGGAGATTATCTGGCCATCGTGACCTTGGCGTTCGGGGAAATTTTGCGCGCCATCATTCGCTGCATTCCCCAGGTAGGCGGCCCCCGTGGCTTTACGGGCATTCCTAGGTACAGCACGCTCGGATGGATCGTCGTGTTTTTCGGTCTTACCGTGTGGCTGATGAGAAATTACATCCATTCCTCCTTCGGCCGAGCCTGCGTCTCTATCCGCGAGGACGAGCTGGCGTCCGAGACGATGGGAGTCGACACCACACGATACAAAGTGCAGGCTTTCGTCCTCGGCGCGATGATCGCCGGCGTCGCTGGGGCTCTGCTTGCCCATGTTCTGGGGTTTTTGCACCCTGATCAGTTCAACTACATTCGTTCGACGGACTTCCTCGTTTATCTTTACGCGGGAGGCGCCGGCACCATGAGCGGCGCCATCGTCGGAGCCTCTCTCTTGACGATTCTTCCTGAGGCTTTACGCTTTCTAGCCGGTTGGCGCTTGGTCATCTATGGTATCGTTCTCGTGTTGATGATGCTCTATCGCCCCACTGGCATCTGCGGCGGAAAAGAATTTCCTTTTCTTATTCCTCATGTAGAGCGCGACGCTCTTTCGGAGAACGGTTGGGAAACGCCATGACCAAGATAACGTCGGCAAAGTCTTCCAAGAAATATTTGCTGAAGGTCGAAAAGAAGGAATATCTGCTGAAGGTCGAAAAGATCGGGATTCGATTTGGCGGGTTGCAGGCTGTGAGTGAATTCGACCTTAATCTCGCGTCCGGCGGGCTCTACGGGATTATCGGCCCCAACGGGGCAGGGAAAACGACGGTTTTCAACATGCTCACGGGTATCTATCGTCCGACGGAGGGGAGTATTCTCTTCAAAGGCAAGGAGTGGTCTGAGGGCAAGGATATGGTCGGCAAAAAAATTCACGACTTTACCGCCGCCGGAATAGGGCGAACCTTTCAGAACGTCAGGCTCTTCAAAAATTTGTCGATTTTGGAGAACATCGAGATCGCTTTGCACCGGAGCGTTCAATATGGATTGATGTCCGCGTTGTTCCGAACTTCCGTCATGAGGCGAAGAGAGAAAGAAATTCAAGACAAGGCGATCGCTCTTCTGAAGCGACTGGGGCTTTTGTCTCACCTGGACAAAAAGGCGAGCAGCCTCCCCTATGGTTTGCAGCGGCGTCTCGAAATCGCCAGGGCGCTTGCGACTTCCCCGACGCTACTCCTGCTGGATGAGCCCGCCGCGGGAATGAACCCTCAGGAGATCGACCAATTGATTGAAGACATTCGGTGGATCCAGGACGAATTTGCCCTGACGGTGCTTCTGATCGAACACCATATGGCGTTAGTAATGGCGCTGTGCGATGACATCACGGTGATGAATTTTGGCAGGATCATCGCCGGTGGGCCTCCGGACGCGATCAAAAACGACCGGACGGTTGTCGAGGCCTACCTGGGAAAAGGAGGCAACTTCTAGATGCTTCTGGATGTCAAAAACCTGACAGTGAACTACGACGTTATAGAGGCGGTCAAGGGGGTGTCCTTTTTCGTGGGAGAAAAGGAAATCGTCGCGTTGATCGGGGCCAACGGGGCTGGAAAGACCAGCATTCTTCGGGCGATATCGGGGCTTGCCGACATCCGGCAGGGACAGATCCTCTACGGCTCCACCGATCTTGTTGGTAAACCTCCCCACGACATCGTAAAACTCGGCATATCCCATGTGCCGGAGGGCAGGTTGATTTTCGCCCCTTTGAGCGTGAAGGAAAACCTTCTACTCGGCGCCTACACCCGGAATGACAAGCAGAACTTCAAAGCGGATCTCGAAAACATTTTTACCATCTTTCCCCGCCTTAAAGAACGTTTAAGTCAAGTTGGGGGAACGCTATCGGGAGGCGAACAGCAGATGCTCGCCATAGGTCGGGCCATGATGAGCCACTGTCGTCTGCTTCTGCTGGACGAACCCTCTATGGGCCTCGCTCCGATTCTGGTGGAAGAGGTTTTTTCCACGATTCTCAAACTGAAGGAAATGGAAACGCCCGTCCTTTTAGTGGAGCAAAACGCGAACATGGCGCTTTCTTTGGCGGATCGCGTCTACGTGCTGGAGACGGGAAGGGTCACCTTATCGGGTAAAGCCTCCGACATCGCTGAAATGGACGAAGTTCGGGCCTCTTATTTAGGCAAATAGAAAATATTCGGGGAATTTAAGTTATATAAGCTATAATTAGAGACACTGTTTTTCACCGACATTTTTTACGGTAAAGCGCTGAGAAAGCCAACGGTTTCAGCTGTGGGATGGGAATTGCAACACCGCCAACGGCGGCGTTTGTTTTGTATTTGGTTTCTTGTCATATGTCTACTTTCATGTTAAACTTCTTCAATAACTTATTAACGTGAAATGCGGAGCGGAATACGACTGGGATACTGATGTGGCTGTAAATATTCTCAGAGTGGGGCATCCACTCTTAGGGGACATCCACTCTTAAAGGAGAAAACGTGAGACCGGTTTCAGTCGACTGTCTTTGTCGATCTTAGAATCCTACACTTTATTAGTGGTGGGAGTATGTCAAGTTCATTTGTATTCATCATATTTCATTGGGAGGGGTTGTTGTTATGAAAAAGTTCGTTTCACTATTTGCGATTTTGCTTGTTTTTGCCGCTAGCGCTTCGTTTGCTGCGCCCGTCAAACTTGTGGTCGCTCACAACCAGACCTCGCAGGAGAATCCGTACCAGTATGGGATGCTCAAGTTCAAGGAAGCCGCGGAGAGACTGTCAAACGGGGAATTTTCCGTTGATGTGCACGCTGGGACCATTGGCACCAATGAAGACGAACTTGTCGAGAAAATCCAGCTCAGCGCGGCGGATGTCGTTGTCGTGTCCCCCGGATTCATGACGAAAATCGGTATTCCCGAAGTGGACATGTTCTCACTCCTCTACCTCTTTAGCGGATTTACCCACTGGGAGAAGGTTGTCGATGGAGAGCCCGGCGCGGCGCTTGCCAAAATCATCAACGAAAAATCAAACAACACCTTCCGTATCTCCGCTTATTGGTCCGCGGGTGTGCGAAACTACTACGGTAAAAAGCCGATCGAGAAGGTCGACGATCTGAAGGGAATGAAGATCCGCACGCAGATGTCAGGGGTCGTCGCCGATTTCTGGAAGAAAACCGGCGCGATTCCCACACAAGTTGCCTGGGGTGAACTCTATCAAGCTCTCCAGCAAGGAATCGTGGATTCCGCGGAGAACGACTACACCAACTTCAGCCTTCTCGACCATCATAAGACCGCCAACGGTAAGTTCATCACGGAGACCGAACACGACTTCACCACTCGTGTGGTTTTGATGAACGGCAAAAAATGGGATTCCTACAGCGATCAGCAGAGGGCCTGGATCACGCAGGCGCTAGAAGAGGCCACAGCGGAAGAGCGCAAAGTGACCTACGAAGACCTAGGCAAATCCAAGGAACGCGTTTTGTCGGACGGCGCTAAAGTCAATACGATTGATAAGGCTCCTTTTATCGCCATCGCCATACCCATCCAGGACGAACTCGCCAAACGTCTTGGTATGGAATCCTTCCTAAAGTCAATAAGAGACCTGGCTCAATAACTAAAGTCAATAAGAGACCTAGCTCAATAACCTAGACTCCAGGGGTTGTTCCATTTATTTTATTACCCCTCCTTTCGCAAGGAGGGGTAATTTTGGACGTAGCAGCCTGGCATTGGTGAGCTCATAGCCTGTGCTTGAATAGCCTAGATGGCCTGTGTTTTATAGGAGGGGACTGTATTGTGAAGAAGTGCGTGAAGATTGTTGTGCGTTTACAAGAAGCGGCTGGCACGTTACTATTGGCCGTCTTTTTTGCCGCGATACTTGCCCAGATCATGGCGAGATATATGAAAATTCCGCTGCTCTGGACGGAAGAGCTGGCCAACTATTCGTTCATCTGGGCGGTCTTTATGGGTGCGTCCGTAATGGTCTATTATAAGGCGCATTTTTGTTTCACCTTTTTCAAGGATTACTTCAAGGGTCGAATGGCCGCAGTTTACGATATTTTCGTCTGCGCGATACTACTGACTTTCACAGTTCCCATGTTCCTCTACGGAGTTAATGTGACCTGGACGTTCTGGAACTACAACTGGATTACGTTGCCGTGGATCAGGATGGGGTACACGTGGCTCTGCCTGCCGATCATGGGATTCACGATGTCATTTTACATTATGGCGCTGATGCTCGAAGACTTACAAGTTGTGCTAAGGAGGAACGCCTGATGGAATGGTGGGTTTACGTCGCGCTATTTGTGTTGCTGATTTTTTTGGGAGTGCCAATCGCTTTTGTTATCGGGATCGTTTCCTTGCTGGGAGTGGCCGGCATTCCCTTCACGCCGAACATCACGGTGTTCATGAAAATGTTCAATGGTCTGAACTCGTTCGTCCTGCTGGCCATTCCGCTATTCGTGCTGGCCGCCAATCTGATGAACCACGGTAAGATCACGAAGATGCTGGTCGATTTATGCATCGCCGCTATGGGGAACATCCGCGGGGGACTGGCTCACGCGAACATTTTGGTGTCGATGATTTTTGCGGGCGTTTCTGGGTCAGCCCAAGCGGACACCGCGGGAATAGGGAACATGCTCATCCCTGCGATGATCGAGACGGGATACGACAAAGAAACATCGGTCGGTGTAACAGCCGCGTCTTCGACGATCGGGGTCATTATTCCGCCAAGCATTCCAATG
The DNA here is from genome assembly GCA_031267575.1 of Synergistaceae bacterium. NCBI lineage: Bacteria > Thermotogati > Synergistota > Synergistia > Synergistales > Synergistaceae > Synergistaceae bacterium. The sequence continues at coordinate 24,355 of JAIRYN010000073.1, forward strand.
GTCGTCTATTCGGGCCTGACCAACGCCTCCGTCGCGGCGCTCTTCATTAGCGGCATGGTCCCCGGCATTCTGATCGGGATCGTTATGATGGGGATCGTCGTCTGGAAGGGGCGAAGACTGAACTTCCCGATCTACGAGAAAGCGAATCGGAAGGAAGTCTGGCAGCTTTTCCGAAAATCGTTTCCAGCTCTGCTTGCTCCCATCATCATTGTCGGCGGTATCAGCACCGGTTGGTACACGCCCACGGAGGCGGCCGCCTTCGCTTCGATTTACTCTATGATCATCAGTTTGTTCGTTTACAAAACCCTCAGACTGAGGGACCTGCCCGAAATCCTTCGGGAGACGCTGAAGCTGAGTTCTCTGTCGCTCTTCGCTCTCGCCACGGCCAGCGCTTTGGGGGAGTTGCTGGGGTACTACAAGGTCGCAGACCACGTTGCGACTTTTTTTTCCCTCTACATCACGAGCGCGAACGTCTTCATGCTGATGGTGATCGCGTTTTTCCTCTTCCTTGGGACGTTCATGGACGCGATTCCCGCCATGATCCTCTTCACGCCCGTGTTGCTCCCTGTGGCGTCTAGCCTTGGAATATCGTCGATTCACCTGGGGCTCGTAACCGTCATCACGCTTGCCATCGGCCTAGTAACGCCGCCTTACGGCCTGTGTCTTCTGATCGCGAGTTCTATCGCCGACCTTTCGATTGAGCGTTCTCTTTGGGGCGTCCTACCCTACATTTCGTCATTGCTCATTATCCTCATTCTAGTGGCGCTTTTCCCGTCGATTGCCTTTTTCGTCCCGCGCTTACTTGGGTTGATGTGAGAAAAAATACTATTAAGGACGGTCTAGGGATACAGCCCCAGACCGTTAAGAAAGGATTTGAGCAAGGAGTGTTTTGGTTTGTTTCACGTCGGTGTGACGTGACATTGATAGTTTATCCCATTCGCCCCGAAACAAAAGGGAAAAATACTATAATTCGACTACATGGAATTACTAATACCATGAGAGTTGAACTGAGAGTTGAACGAGGTATGTCGGGCGCGTGTTTTTCAAAAATCCACCAGCTTCCCTGAGAATGTGCAGCTCAAGAGTTTTTCCATTTCCGCCGGCGTGATCGGCCTCGGGTTGGCGCCCGTGCAGGCATCCCCAACCGCCAGCTCGGCTATCGAAGACAGCTTCGATTTAAACTCGGCTTCCTGAATGCCAAACTCTTTGAGTGTCGCGGGGATTTCCAGAATCTTGTTCATTTTGTCGATTTTGTCGCAAAGCGCCTGTACCAGACCCGCCTCGCTCGTGGCGGACAGACCGACGAAGCGGGCAATGTCCGCGTAACGGCTTGCCGCGTTCACCGCGTTGTATTTGATCACGAAAGGAAGGTAAATCGCGTTGGCGCAACCATGTGGGATGTGCCCTGTGGAAAACGCGGCCCCCGTCTTGTGAGCCATGGAATGAGTGATCCCCAAAAGCGCGTTGGAAAATGCCATCCCCGCTAGACACTGCGCATAGTGCATCTGTTCTCTGGCGCTCATGTCTCCTTTCCACGAGGAGACCAGGTAGTCGAACACCATTTGGATCGCCTTCAAGGCCAGGGGATCGGTGAAGGGGGAATGACATACGGAAACATAGGCTTCAATCGCGTGAGTTAGAGCATCCATACCCGTGTGAGCCGTAAGTGTCGGCGGCATGGTCTCGGCGATCAGCGGATCAAGGATGGCCACGTCCGGCGTGATGTTGAAGTCGGCCAGAGGGTATTTGACCCCTTTGGAGTAGTCCGTTATGACGGAAAACGCCGTCACTTCCGTGGCCGTTCCTGAGGTGGAGGGAATCGCCGCGAATCTCGCTTTTTGGCGCAGCTCAGGAAAGCTGAAGGGCGTTATGAGCGACTCGAATGTCGTATTGGGGTACTCGTAAAAGGCCCACATGGCCTTGGCGGCGTCAATGGGAGATCCTCCACCGATAGACACGATCCAGTCCGGCTGAAACTCCCTCATGGCCTCGGCGCCCTTCATCACCGTTTCGACAGAGGGATCCGGCTCCACACCCTCGAAAAGCTGTGTCTCCATCCCCGCTTCTTTGAGGTAGGCGACGGTTTTGTCCAGAAAACCAAAGCGCTTCATGGATCCTCCGCCCACTACGATAATGGCCTTTTTCCCCTTCAGCGTCTTCAATACCTCCAGAGAATTTTTCCCATAGTAAACATCTCTCGGCAGCGTAAATCTCGGCATTTTAACTCCCCCTTATCTAGAGATCAAATTATTTTATATTATATTACTCCGGTATGGAAAAACGACGACGAAAAATTTCTACTGCTATATCTAAAAATTTCTACTGTCATATCTATGTTGAGTATACGGAAAGTTTTTCTCTTCACGGATCCCGATGCCATGCGATAATAGGAGATAGAGAAGTAGGAGATAGAGCAGTAGGAGATAAAGAAGAGTGAAACATCAAAACGGTTGTCGTTTTTTTTTCCTTGGCCGGCTAATACAACAAGAGGTGAGCCTTGTGCAAAATCGAAATCAATTCGCGCTCTTTCGTTCGCGTCGTTTTCTACCGCTTTTTCTGACACAGTTCTTAGGCGCTTTCAACGACAATTTTTTCAAAAGCGCTATGGTGATGCTGATTACCTATCGCCTGGCGGAGGAGGCCGGATATGACTCCCGCATTCTGGTCAACGTCGCGGGCGGTGTCTTCATCCTGCCCTTTTTCCTTTTTTCCGCCACGGCGGGACAATTAGCCGACAAGTACGAACGGTCGTTTCTAGTGCAGCTCATTAAAATCGCGGAGATCGTGGTCATGGCAGGAGCCGCTCTGGGTTTTTACCTTGAGAACGTCTACTGGCTGATGGTTGTTTTGTTTTTGATGGGGGCGCAGTCCACCTTTTTTGGACCACTCAAGTACAGCATCCTGCCTCAACATTTGAGCGAAGACGAATTGATCGCCGGCAACGGGTTGATTCAGATGGGGACATTCCTCTCCATCCTGACGGGCACAATTTTCGGTGGGCTTTCCATCTTACGTCAGGGGGGCATTTATTTGGTCAGCGTTTTGGTCGTCGGCATCGCCACGGTGGGCTGGTGGTCCAGCCGGCATATTCCCAGAACCCGTCCTGTCGCTCCCGATCTGAAACTCTCGGCTCACATCGCGAAAGACACCTACAAAATCGTGGCCGACGTCCTTCCTTACAAGGACATTTTCCTCTCTATTCTAGGAATTTCCTGGTTTTGGTTGGTCGGCACGACTTTTCTTTCGCAATTTCCCACTTACGCCAAGCTGGTCATTGGCGCGGACGAACAGGTCGCCACGCTGTTTTTAGCTGTTTTCTCCGTTGGGATCGGCCTTGGCTCCCTGGCTTGTAACGGGTTCCTGAAGGGTGAGGTATCGGGGCGTCACGTTCCCTGGGCCGCTGTGGCCATGTCTGTGGCCAGCGTCTTCCTGTATTTCGCGAGCCGGCGCCCTCCGCTGCTTCCTGAAACCCCTGAGGTAGGTCTTTTAGCGTTCCTAGCCTCCTGGCAAAACGCGGCGGTTCTGACGAGTCTCTTTGCTATCTCGTTTTCCGGAGGACTTTATATCGTGCCGCTTTACGCCATCATCCAAAGCCGTACAGACGAGGCTCGCATGGCGGGGGTCATCGCCTGCACAAACATCACGGACTCGTTCTTTATGGTGGTTTCCGCCGTGGGAACCAGCTTTTTACTGGCCGCGGGATTTTCCATCCCCCAGATTTTTCTTGTCATGGCCATTTTGACCATCTTTGCGGCTATTTTCATCCGCGCGGCTGTCCGCGGACAGTTGAGGAAACGAGGAGCTCTCTAAGCGGAAATTTTAAGTACAGCCAACCTATTCGTTCCGCTTCAATCTTCAAATTCAATCTTCAAATGCGCCTTCAAACGTGCTTAGTATATAATAACTTGGAAATATATCCTTTCTATATCTTATTATGTCTTATATTCTTCACAAATTAAAAGATTAAATATAAAGAGATGAGTGGCTTGTTTGTAGATCTTGAAAAAGTAAAAAAAGGTTTTGACCGGTATGTCCAATCTTTCGATTTGTCAGCTCCCATGATCCGGTTGAAGTACCAACACAGTTACGACGTCATGAAGATTGGCACGACGCTGATGGATGCCCTGGCCTGGCCGGAGGATCGAGCCCAGGTAGGAATCGCGGCCTGTCTTCTCCACGACACGGGACGTTTCAGCCAGTACCGGGACTTTGGAACCTATTATGATGGAGCCTCTACTGACCACGGAGAACGGGGATATCAAGAGCTGCGCGCGGCTTTTTCCGCTTTTTCCAATTTTTCCAAGGAAGGGCACTTCAAGGAAGGAGACTTCAAGGAAGAACACCTCGGCGACGGACTGGACCAGGAGGCCCAAATGGCGATCTTGGAGGCCGTGAGATGGCACAATAAAAAGGCGCTGCCCGATACTGGCGAGATAACGCCCCAAGTTATGCCCTTTTGCCAGCTTGCCCGGGACGCCGACAAACTAGATATTTTCGCCCTGGTATCGCGCCGGATAGACGAGGGAACGGTGCTAGAGCTGTTGCCTCGCCACAAGATCGACGCGCCTCTTTCCGCCGCGCTGCTCGACGAAGTGGAAGCGCAATGGAGCGGGTCGTACAAAAACGCCTCTTCCCTGTTGGATTTTTTGCTGATCCAATTAACCTGGTCTCTGGATGTCAACTTTGCCCCATCCTGGGAGATGCTGCAAAGCAGCGGCGTGCTTACGCGTATCCGGGACCGATTTCCCAAGAACGACGCCAGAGTTCAGACTTTGTTAGACCGGCTTTTTGTCCGCATGGAGGAGCGCCAAAAGACTGTCGCCGCCATGGCGACAGCATATTTCTGAGGAGGAGGTTTTTTTGATGAAACGAAGCTTATCGATTTTTTCCCTTTTGTTTATGACGATCATGGCGTTGACGATTTTCGTTACGCCGGGGTGGGCCTGGAGCGGAAAACTGGCCTGGACTTACGACACTCAATCCCCCATCTCCAGCTCCATCTCCGTGGCGGGGGGATTAGTCTTGGCGGGCGATAGCGCCGGCGCGCTTCACGCCATCTACGTGGCGTCGGGTCAGAGGGCTTGGGTCCACAACGGAACGAGCAGCATCGTGGGGCAGCCCACGGTATCGGGTGAGAGCGTGATTATCGCTCAGGCGGAGGGCACAATAACGGCGCTCTCCTTGTCCAACGGCAAGGTACTGTGGAGATACTCACCTCCCGACTACGCCTCGGAAACCCTGATGGACGGCGCGTCGGTGGGCGACGGCAAAGTCTTTTTCTCCAAAGGAGACGGCAAGATGACGGCGCTTTCCGAAGCGAACGGAAAACCACTCTGGACCTACGACACCGGGCAAGAGCTGCGCAACGCTCCTTATTTTTCCAATGGCTTCATTTTTCTGGGGGAACAGCGGGGCCTCTTCAGCGCGATAAATCCCGAAACGGGCAAGCGAGACTGGGGTGGGGGCGCGGGGGGCCCCATCAATACCCCAATGACCGAGGAGGGCAACGTGTACTTCTCCAGTTGGGACGGGTCCGTGCACTCCGTCAAGATCCAAGGAATCATCCCCCAGTGGAAGGCCAACGTGGGAGACCCCGTAACGACTCGACCCTGTGTCGAGGGTGACAAGGTTTTCGTGGGGACGGCCAAGGGTAAGGTCGTGGCGCTCTCAAAAGACAATGGCGGCATTCTTTGGACCTTCGAGACTGGAGGCGGCACGGTGGTAGGGACGCCCGTGGCGGCCGAGGGATTGGTCTTCGTCGGCGGCGGCCAAGGAACTCTTTTTGCCCTCGACGGGAACAGCGGCGCGGCGCGTTTCACCTTCTCCACCGGGGGCGGCATCAACGGGACTCCGGCTTTTGCTGGAGGTGTACTTTTCTTAGGTAGCGCTGACGGAAAGATCTACGCGATCAGATAACATGCGATCAGATAACATCTAACACCGCCCGGCCGGGGGCAGCCAGAGGGACTTGAGCGAAATGAAAACACTGTGTGCCTGGATACAGAAATACGTCTTTTTGGAAGACCTTCCTCTCGACGTGAGAATGATGAACGTGACTTGCTCGGTCGGCATGGTCGCCGCCCTAGTGGTCACGCTCATTCGCTTCGTGGTAGGCTTTCCTTTTTCGTTATTTCTCGTGATGTTGGGCATCGTGCTCGTTATCGGTTTTCTGCTGTACGCCTGCAATTCTTTCCCTTCAAGTACCCTGCCCACATGGATCACTTTGATCTTGTTAGGCGATGTCCTGTTCCCGGCGGCGTTTTTCTTTCTTGGCGGAGCGGATGGCGGAATGACGGCGTTTTTTGTGGTGAGCATCGTCGCCATCTTTCTGCTAGCCCGAGGCAAAAGCCGTGCCGTTCTTCTAACGGTCCACGTCGCCTTAGTCACCTCCTGCTATTACGTGGGCTATAAATTTCCGGACCTGGTCCTGGAACTAAGTCGCTGTCAACAGACTATCGACAACATTCAATCCTTCATTGTGGCCGGCTTTTTTATCGGTCTCGTGGTCATGTTCCAACACAAGATCTACCTGATGGAAAAGCAGAAGGCAGAAGCCGTCAGCAAAGAGCTTCTCAAACAAGACGAACTGCTCCGTGTGGTGAACGACGTGGCGGAGAAACTGCTCACGTCGGATGTGAAAGACTTTGGGGACGCTTTGCAAAAGAGCATGGAAATGATGGCCCGCTGCGTGAAGGTCCAGCAAGTTCATATCTGGCAAAATATCGAAAAAGATGATGTACTGCATTACATCCAGATGTGCGAATGGAGAGAAAGAGCTGGCTTGAATCAAAAATGGGAGCAAGCAGGGGAACAAGAATGGAAGCCCATGAAGTTCTCGTATCGCGACAGCCTTCCTGACTGGGAGAAGATCCTGTCCAGCGGGCAATGCGTCAATGGCTCGCTGCGTTCTTTTTCCCAGAGGGATCGAGAGCGACTGCTGCCCTATGGCATCTTGTCCGTTTTCGTCATCCCTGTGTTCTTGCAGGATCGTTTCTGGGGTTTCGTCAGCTTCGACGACCATCTCCAGGAGCGAGAATTTTCCAAGGATGAGGAAAGTATCTTGAGATCCGGAAGCCTTTTGATCGCTAATGCCCTGGTCCGTAACGATATGACGCAAAACCTGGTTCAAGTCAGGGAAGACGCCTTGTCCAGCGCGAGGGCGAAAAGCGAGTTTCTCGCGAACATGAGCCACGAAATTCGCACGCCTATGAACGCCATTATCGGTATGACCTCTATAGCCAAGTCTTCCTCTGAACTGGAGCGGAAAAACTACTGCTTGAACAGGATAGAGGAGGCCTCCACGCACCTTTTAGGAATTATCAACGATATTTTGGACATGTCGAAGATCGAGGAAAACAAACTGACTCTCTCGCCGGTGAGCTTCGACTTCGAGAAAATGCTCCAGAGGGTGGTGAACGTCAGTAACTTCCGTGTGGATGAAAAACACCAAGATCTCACCGTGCACATCGATGAAGATATTCCTCCCACGGTGATTGGCGACGACCAACGGCTGGCCCAGGTTATCGCCAACTTGCTCTCCAACGCCGTGAAGTTCACGCCCCCGCAGGGTTCCATCCGCTTAGGGGCGTATCTCACGCGAGAGGAGGAAGAAAAAGAAGAAGAAAAAGAGAAAGAAAAAGGGAAAGAGAAAAACGGGCTCTGCACCCTCCGAATCGAGGTGACCGACACAGGCATCGGCATCAGCAAGGAGCAACAATCACGTTTGTTTAATCCCTTCGAGCAGGCCGATAGCAACACGTCGCGAAAGTTCGGAGGTACTGGGCTCGGCCTCGCGATCTCCAAGCGGATCGTCGAGATGATGGGTGGAGAGATAGGTGTGAAATCGGAACTCGGCAAAGGGGCCACTTTCTCCTTCACTCTCCAAGTCCGGCGCGATGCGGAGAAACGCGACCTCTCGCTCCAGGGGAAAAAATGGGGCCCTATCCGTTTGCTGGCGGCGGATGACGCTCTGGAAACACGGGAGTGTTTCGCGGACATCGCGAGCCGCTTTGCCGTAGCCTGCGATTTAGCATCGGACGCCCAAGGTGCCCTCCGGCAGGTCGAAACGAACGGTCCTTACGACGTCTACTTCGTGGACTGGAATATGCCGGACATGAATGGATTGGAACTCTCGAAACGAATAGCGGAACAGGGTGCGGCGTCTTCGGTGGTGATGATGATCTCCGCCACGGACTGGGTCACGATAGAAGAAGAGGCCAAAGCCGTGGGCGTGAATAAATTTTTATCCAAGCCGCTTTTTCCGTCCGCCATTGCTGAGCGCATCGATGAATGTCTCGGAACGGACGCGGACAAACTCCATGATGAACCGGAGGATTTCAGTCAGGACGAAAGGGGCCTTTTTGCGGGATATTGCGCGTTGCTGGCCGAAGACATGGAGCTCAACCGGGAGATCGTGTTGTCGCTTCTGGAGCCTACCGGCCTCGTTATCGATTGCGCCAAAAACGGAACGGAGGCGGTACGGATGTTCTCCGCCGCCCCCGACCGGTACGACGTGATTTTCATGGACGTCCAAATGCCGGAGATAGACGGATACGAGGCCACTCAGCGCATCCGGGCTTCGAGTTTTCCTCGCGCGAAACAGGTACCCGTCATTGCTATGACCGCCAACGTCTTTCGGGAGGACATCGACCAATGCCTCAAAGCCGGCATGAACGACCACGTAGGCAAACCCCTGGATTTGAACGAAGTGTTGGACAAGCTGCGCCTATACCTGATAAGTTAGCTCTCTATAAGTTAGCTTAATCACGCCATCGCATACACGGGGTTCAGTTATTTGTCTAGCCTATCGGCGATTTATCCAAGTCTAGAACCGTTGTCAGCAGCACATCGCAGCCCTTCTGAATATCTTCCTCTTTGGAAAATTCCTCCGGTGAATGACTGACTCCGTTCACGCTGGGAATGAAGATCATGCCGCAGGGGAACGACCTCGCCAGCATCAAGGAATCATGAAACGCGCCGCTTGGCATGAGCGCACAAGAATACCCCGCGTCCTCCGCTGCTTTCGCGACGGCGCGCGTCACCCTCTCGTCCATAGGCGCGGGTGGAGTGAAAGCGACAATTTGGGAGACATAGTCCGTTCCGTTCGCCTTCGCGATTTCCGCTAGACGGCGCAAGAGTTCCTCATCGATCCGCTCGATCACCGAAGACTCCCCGTCCCGTATTTCTAAACTGAACACGCAACTTCCCGGAATGACGTTGACCGCGTTCGGGCGAACCGCGATCATGCCCACCGTGGCGACGGAATAGGCGCCGCCGCAAGCCGTGACGACTTCTGGAACCGACGCGATGAAACGCGCGCCCGTCAGCAGGGCGTCTTTCCGGTCGGACATCAGTGTACTGCCCGCGTGGTTTTTTTGTCCCATGATTGTCACTTCGCGGCGCTTGACCCCGGCAATGGCGGTCACTGCCCCGATGGAGACGCCGTTCCGAAAGAGTGAGGCGCCCTGTTCGATATGCAATTCCAAAGAGCAAAAAACAGACGCCTTGTCTCGGACGGCTTTCTCCAACCCGCTCCAATCGACGCCAAACGCCGCTAAAGCCTCGGCCCGAGTCACACCCGCCCCGTCGGCAACCGTCGGTGAGAAAACGTCGAGCGGCGCGCCACAAAAAGCGCTGCTGCCGATCATGCCACTGCCAAACCTCGCCCCTTCCTCATCCGCGAAAACGATGACCTCCAGAGGGTGGAGTAGCTTTTCGCCGGAGGACAGAAGCGTTTCCACGACCTCCAGCCCAGCGACACAGCCCAGCGCTCCGTCGTACTTTCCGCCGTCTGGGACCGTGTCCATATGAGAGCCGATCAAAATAGCCGGAAGGGGCTTCTGCCCCTCTAGCTCTTGCCCCTCTAGCCGGGCAATCATGTTGCCCGCCGCGTCGCAAGCGCATTCGAGTCCTAGCGCGCGGAAATAACTGGCGAACAGATTCCTTCCCTTTTGATCTTCTTCGGAAAAAGCGAGACGTGAATGAGAACCATCGCTCAGTTCCCCGCACCGATAGATTTCTTCGAGCCTTGCCACGACCCGCGCGCCATTCGTTTTCATGATATGCCCTCCCAAAGATGGTAAGTCCAAAGATGCTAAGTTATTTAAGAAGCAGGACGCCTCGTGTATCTCGCGCTCTGCCGTCCGCGTATACGATTTTCCCGTGTGAAATCGTCGTTTTGACTCTCCCTTGAAAGGAAAACCCCAAGTAAGGAGAATGGGGATTTTTATGCAAAAGATCTTTTGGGCGAAGGATCCACCGCTCCCTGGGGTCGAATATTGCCATATCGGCGTCGTTCCCGACCCTCAAAGAGCCCTTACGGGGATATAGACCGAAGAGCCGCGCCGGGTTTCGCGAGAGCAGACAGACTAGTTGTTCGATGGGCAATCCGCGCTTTTTTACCCCTTCGGTAAAAAGCGCGGGCAGCAGAGTCTGCACACCTTGCACTCCTCCCCAAGCGCTCATAAAATTGCCGCCATTGGGGGTTTCAGGGGGGTCAATGAGGTCGCTTTCGGCCGAATGGGCGCCCCCCTGAGCTTGAATAATTACATTTTTTTGAGACATCGTCGAGGGCGAATGATCCGACCCCACCAGCTCGACGGCGCCGTCGAACACTCTTTTCCACATTCCCTCCACGGCTTCCGGGCTCCGAACCGGCGGGGTACACTTCAACACAGGTCCCATTTTTTCGAGATCCTCTTCCGTGAAAAGCAAATAGTGCGGACAGGTTTCGACCGTCACGCGGACACCTTCGGTATGAGCGCGCGTCACGGCGTCCACAACTTCGGGAAGGGTCGCGTGACAGATATGAACACGCGCTCCAGTGGTCCGAGCCATCTCCAAAACGGCGTTGACCGCTAGGACCTCCGTCAAAGGGGAATGCGCGTCGAGAAAGGATCGTGTCGTCCCTTTTTTTCGCGCTTCTATTTCGCCCCAGGCGGTCAAAGCCTGATCCTCGCAGTGAACTCCGATCAGAAGCCCCAACCGGGCGGCTTCCTTCATCCCCTTATAGAGAACCTCCGACGTGGCGTAGGGAAAGTCGTCGCCGGCGAAACAGGTAAAGGCCTTGAACGCGATAGCCCCCGCCTGGGACATCGCCTCCATCTCGTCCACGTTGTCGTCGACGAGCCCGCCCCATAGGGCGTAATCTACCTTCGCCCGCAGTTTTCCCGCCTCTTTCTTCAATTCGAGAGCTTCGACGGAAATCGCCGCGGGGCGCCCCGATAACGGCATGTCGATGACAGTCGTCACGCCTCCCGCCGCCGCGGCCGCCGTACCGGAGGCCATGTCCTCCCGTTCGGGAAAACCGGGATCATTGAAATGCACGTGCGCGTCGACGACGCCCGGCAGGACGTAACATCCTTCCGCCTCCACGACTTCTTCTTCTCTACCTTCAGGAAGAGACGCCGCGATGGTCGCGATGGTCCCCTCCCGAATACCAACATCAGCCCTTACGACCCCGGAGGGTGTAACGAGCAGCCCGTTCCTGACCGTCATATCAAACTCATTCGGCATCAATCGACACTCCCTCCCAGGTAGGCGCGTTGAACACGCTCGTCGTCACGAAGCCGACTCGATTCTCCTTCGAGCGCCACCTTCCCCGTGACCAGGACGTAGGCGCGATGAGAAATTTTCAGCGCCATGCGGGAATTTTGCTCGACAAGAATGATGCTGACCTTTTCCTCGCGGTTGATGCTGACAATGGCTTTGGCGATTTCCTGTACGAAGATGGGCGCCACCCCCAGAGACGGTTCGTCGAGAAGCAGCAATCGGGGTTTAGCCATAAGCCCCCTTCCAATAACCAGCATCTGCTGCTCGCCGCCGCTCATGGTGCCCGCCGACTGGCCGATGCGTTCTTTAAGACGGGGAAAGCGTTCCAGAATTTTTTCTAGTGATTCTTTGATTCCGACTTTGTCTTTTCGGAGAAACGCGCCCATCATAAGGTTGTCTTTCACCGTCATCAGGGGAAAAACATGGCGGCCTTCGGGAACCATCACGATTCCCCGTGCCACGATCGCAACCGGGGGCAGTTTGCCGATCTCTTCCCCATCGAAAAAGATAGATCCGCTCTGTATCGGTTTGAGGCCCGTGATCGCGCGCAGGATCGACGTCTTTCCCGCCCCATTGGCGCCCACGAGCGTTATGATCTCTCCTTTGCCGAGCGAAACGGAAACGTCCTGAAGGGCTCTGACGTAATCATAAGCGACGTTTATTTTTCGAGCTTCAAGATACATCCAATTCCGCCTCCTCGTCTTCGCGCCCCAGGTAGGCTTCGATCACGGCTTCGTCGTTCTGTATCGCGGACGGGGTTCCCTCGGCTATCTTCTTCCCGAAATTCAAGACGACGATCCTGTCGCTGATGGTCATGACGGCTGACATGTCATGTTCCACGAGAATGACGGTCACTCCACGATCCCGAATACCCCGGACCATCTGAATGGCCCGTGCCGTTTCCTCGGAGTTCATACCCGCGAAGGGCTCGTCCAAAAGCAGTAATTTAGGCTGTGCCGCGAGGCCGATCGCGATACCCAAAGCTCGTAAATGCCCATGCGGCAAGCTTGACGCGGTCATGTGCCTCACCTCGGTCAGTCCCAGGTAATCCAAAATCTCCGAGGCGCTTGCACGGAACCGTGCCTCGTCCGCCCGCGCCGTCCGCGTCCCGAAGAAAAAGCCGGGAAGAGAAGCTCGGCCGCTCAAATGGTGAGCCACGACGACATTGTCCAGCACTGTCATGTCCTTGAAAATCGTCGTCTCCTGAAAGGTGCGGACAATGCCTTTGCGGGCCGCGATATGAGGCGACTGCGATGTGATGTCCTCTCCCTTGTAAAATATTTTCCCCGACGTGGCGGGCAAGAATGAGGAGATAAGCTTGAACAAGGTGCTTTTTCCCGCCCCGTTCGGTCCTATGACGCTCAAAATTTCTCCTTCGCTGACCTCGAAGGAAACGTCGTTAACGGCGGGCAAACCGCCAAAACGTTTCGTGAGGTTTTTGACCTCCATCAGCGTCATGGCCGCTCTTCCTCGATAGCAGGCTTGATAGCAGGCTTGGCGGCAGGCTCGACACTAGACCGCGAGAACGGCCATTTCAAGCTCAACAGCCCATTTGGAAGCCATAGCATCATACTGATCATGATCAGGGAGTAAATCAGAGGCTGATATTGATTCAGACCCTGGAGCATCTCGAAACTCAGGAAAAGCACAAACGTGCCCACCAGGGCTCCCCACACGCTGCCCAGGCCTCCCAGGAAACAATAGAGCAGAAAATAAGTCGAGTCCTGAAATGTAAACGTGGCCGGGTAAATACTTTGCTGCGTCGCGACGAAAAAGGCCCCTCCGGCCCCCGCGAACGCCGCGCATATGGCCAAAGCGATGACGCGCAACCAAGGAACGTTGACGCCGAACGACGACGCCAGGTCCTCGTTTTGTTGGAGAGAGCGAAACAACCAGCCCAAGCGGCTGTTCACGACTCTATAGAGAACCGCGAAACCCAGAATCGTCAGGAATGCTCCCAGATAATAGAAAGCGAAGTGTTTGTCAAGGGTGTTGAAGTCAGGAATGATCGTAAAGCCGGCCACTTTCAGCGCGCCTGGCAAGGGAAGGTTCAAAATTCCCCTCGAACCGTTCGTCAGCGAGGGGAAACTTTGCGCGGCGAGGCGGGCCGTCTCGGTCAGGCTGAGGGTGATCATTGAAAAGTAGACTCCCTTCAGGCGCAGCAACGGCAACCCGACCAAAATACTCACAACTACCGTGATGGCGCAAGCGCCAACTAGAGAAAGCCAAAAAGACACTCCCAACTTCGAGATCATGACGGCGGAGACGTAACCGCCCAGCAGGGCAAAACCGCCTTGCCCCATATTGATCCGCCCGATGTAGAACATCAGCCAAACGCCGGCGCTGATCAGGCTCAAAACGGACGACGTCGTCAAAATCCCCAACCGATACGGCTGATCGCGGAAAAGCCACGGAAGCAGCACGAGGTAAATCGCCAGGAAGAAAGCAACACCTATTGCCGTTTTCAATTTTTTCACGTCGTTACCCCACAGCTTTCCCCATCAGGCCATTGGGGCGCACGGCCAGAAAGACAATCAGCCCGGCGAAAATAATGAGGTAGGTCTCGCCTCCAGGGAAAAAATGGTAGCCGAGAGATTCGATCATGCCCAGAGCCAGCCCTCCGGCTATCGCTCCCGAGACAACCCCCGCGCCGCCGATCATGACCATGATGAACGTTTTTATGGAAATCCAATTTCCGAGACCGGAATTGACTCCCGATATAGGCACAAGCATGGCCCCGGCGATTCCGGCCAGCATGGCGGCCAAGGCCCAGCCCAGGATTGCGTAGCGCTCAGTGTCCACACCCATAAGGCAGGCCGTCTCAGCGTCCTGCGCCATTGCACGGAGCGCCCGGCCCGGACGAGTGTAGCGCATAAATAAAATGAAAACAGCGATAAAAAGAAAAGAAAGCCCGATAACGAGCAGACGCCCCTTGGGGAGGAATACACCTTCTATCTGATAAACCCCGCTTATCACAGCAGGAACACCGCGGTGCTTTTCCCCGAAGAAAATCAGGACGAGGCTTTCGACCATCGTCGCCGTCCCAGCGGACAAAAGCATCGTGCTTTCGTCTCTCACACTGCGGCGCATGACGGGCCTGAAGAGAAGCGTCTGAAACAGGTATCCGATCAAAGCCAGTGTCAAAGCGGAAGCCACCAGAGCGACGGGAAAAGGCAGCTTCATCCTGCCGTATACATAGTAAGTCACAAAACCACCCAACACATAAAGCTGCCCATGCGCGAAGTTGAGTACATTCATGAGAGAAAAGATCAACGTCAACCCCAAAGCGATAAGGGCATACTGCGCTCCCGTGTATAAGCCGTTGAAAAGAACCTGCCCCACCTACTGCACCCCCTTTTGTCGCGCCTGTGAAACGCGCCTCCGCCGGTCAAAGCGGGCCGCCAGGGGGAATAAATCGTAAAAACCCCCGGCGACAAATCGGCCGTTTTTCTATTCCGCGCTTCCTACGAATAGAGTCTTGAAATCGCCGTCCTCGTAGATATTCACGACCATCGGGACGGAAATCTGGCGCTTCTGCCCGAAATAAGGGACTCCGATGTAATTAAGGGGTCGCTCGTCTTTCAGGTAAGGGTTGGGCATGGAGAAAGTGTCCATCGCGGTCTTGAACTTCGCCACGTCGGTAATGGCCTCCGGGCCGGCCTGCTGCAGGGTGTTGAGGATTATTTCGAGGGCGTAGACCTTCGTTCCGGCCTCGTCGTTCCACTCTCCCGCCACTTTCTCGTAGCGCTTCATAAATTCTTCCATGTAAGCGCTACGTATGTCGGGAGTGCTCGCGCCTCCGACTGAGATGAAGCCGTTGGCCGCGTCTCCGGCGAGTTCTGATATGACTTTGGCGTCCTGCGCGTTTTCCGTGCTGATTATCCCTTCGAAGCCAAGTTCACGGGCCGCTTTGATCAAAAGCGGTGTGTCAGCCGGGGCTGGACCAGATAGAACCAGCAAACCCGGTTTTTTGGAAACGATGCCGGACATGACGGGAAAGAAGTCCGTCGTGCCAGGTTCGTAAGTATCCCTGTCGGAAAGAACCTCCAGACCAAGTTTCTTCGCGGCGTCAGCGCCTTCGTCTCTTTGGGTAAGGGATTCGGAGTCGTTGCGCGCCACGAAGGCGATCGACTTGATTCCCTTGTTGTCAATCAGATATTTATAGATGACGGGGCCCGCCTGGTAGGATGCGATCATGCCCAAAATGGAGTTCGACGCCGGAAGAGAGTAGAGTTCTTTTGGAAAAGCGTAAGGAATGCTTATAGCGCCGCCTTGCTCGATAACCGGAACGATGGCCAGAGCGGTCGGCGCGATATTGGGACCGATGATGTAATGAATTCCTTCCTCGTAAATCAGACGCTCCGCGCCGGAAACGGCGACCTTCGGGTCGTTGCGGTCGTCGATTGCCACGATTTGTATAGTGTACTTCTCTCCTCCGATCTCGAATCCGCCTTGCTCGTTGATCATTTCAGCGGAAGCCTCGACGCAATAGCGATTGACCAATCCCCAAGAGGCCGCCGGTCCGCTCATGACGCCTAAGACGCCGATCTTGAGAATCTTCTCAGCCGCCATAGCCCCCATTACGCTGGAAAAAACAAAGAACACAACGAAAGACAGCACCAAAAACTTTTTAAAACTACACTTCATTTCTCGTGCACCTGGCCTTTCAAAATAGGTTCCGTATTTCAGTCCCCAAATAATATCCCACCGCCGCGTTGCTTAAATTTATTTTTTGGTTCATTTCTTAATTTATTTCTTAATTCAATTTCTTAATTCAAGTCTGCCGTGACCGAACATCGGCATTTTTTCGGACTTCCCGCCATCGTCTCGAAAAACAAGTTCGCCGCGGACGAAGGTCATAACGGGCTGACCCTTCCCTTTCAATCCAGCAAAGGCCGAAATTTTGTTCAGATAAAACAAAGAATCGGGGGTAATTTCCCACTCGCGTTCAGGGTCGAGGACGACAATGTCCGCGTCGAAGCCAATTTCAATCGCTCCCTTGCGTCCGTAGAGCCCGAAAACGCGGGCCGGTTCCTCGGATAGACAGCGGGCGAGGAGTTCCGGGCTTAAGTGCCGCTTGTGGACAGCACTGTCGTAAAGAACCTGCATTGTCGTCTGAACGCCCGAAATGCCACCCCAGGGCGCGAACGCGCCTTCCTTTTCTTCTTTTTCTTTTTCCCAGGGCGCGCATTTTTCCCAGGACGCGCAGGGCGAGTGATCGGAGGCGACACACTGGAGGGTTCCGTCGGCGACGTAATCCCACAATCGCTCCATAGCGTCCCGCTCTCTCAGAGGAGGGGCGCATTTGAAAAACATTCCCTCGCGCCCGCACAGGAAATCGTCCTCCGAGAAGACGAGGTAGTGTGTGCAGGTCTCGGCCGAGAGGGGAAGGCCTTTCGCTCTCGCTTGGCGCACGCGTTCCGCCACCTCGGGGTGACTGATGTGGCAGATATGAGCCCTCGCGCCAGTTTCGCGAACCAGTTCGATCACGTTTTCCACGGCGATGATCTCCGCGGAGAGGGGGCGAGACCGGAGAAAATCAAGACGCCCCGCCCGCCCCTCTCTTTGCGCGCGCGCTTCTTCGTGTTTGACGATAGCGAAATCTTCCGCGTGGAAACCGACGAGAGCGCCAAGAGAGGCCGCTTTTCGCAACGTTTCCCTTATGGCCCCCATATCGAGAGAACGGTAATCACTCGATACTGGGCCGATAAAAATCTTGAAAGCAACAACGCCGGCGTTGTGAAGTTCTTCCATTTTATCTTTATCTTTATCTTTATCTTTTTTATCTTTGTCTTTATCTTTGTCTTTATCTTTATCTTTGTCTTTGTCCGGTTTGTCTTTATCCAGAACGTCATCGACGAGACCACCCCAAAAACCGTAGTTCACCAAAGCCTTCTCCCGGACGGCCGCGTGTTTGGCGTGAAAGAGCGGCACGCTCGTCAAGGCGGGGTCGTTTTGGAGCGGCATGTCGAGAACGGTCGTGACGCCTCCGGCCGCCGCCGCCAGAGTTCCGTGCTCGAAATCCTCGCGCCACAGATATCCCGGATCGTTAAAATGGACATGAACATCAATGGCTCCAGGAAAAACGAGTTTACCGGAGATATTTTCCGTCTGACGCGCTTCCCATACAATATCCCTTTGGGTTATCGCGGAGATTTTTCCCCCTTCCGTGTAGACATTTCCCTCAAAAAGCCCCTCAGACGTGACGATAGTTCCGTTTCTTAAAAGCAAATCAAAAATCATTTGCTACCTCCCGGCGTTAGAGTACAGGAAGAAAGTTTGTGAGAAAACCCAATAAAATTGTAAGAAAAAGCATCAGAAAAAATCCTAAAGAAAAATCAAACTTCTTGCAACTTCTTGCAAAACTGAACCTAAGCTCTTTAATAATTCAGTATAGTATACCTTAAATAGGAATCATTATAAAAAATATCCAAAACACAAGTTACCTATTTGTATATATTGCACAAGGCTCAAAAAATCAAATTCCCCCGTTTTGTGATGGGGGGAATCTGAACGGCTTATTCGCGTCGCCGGAAGCGAAATACCCTTGTTGCACTTTCGCCTGTCAGGCTTTTTTGTAGGACAACACGTTCGGGTCGAATGCTTTTTTCCCGTTGTAAATGTCTCGGTCAAATTCCCCTTCCGATTGCGCGACGATCATCGCGACCATGACGTCGTCAATGGAATTTCCAATGGTGCGAATGGGGGCCAAGAAGAAGTCGGCGGCCGAGATGATGACCATCCCTTCTACCGGCAGCCCAACCGCGGCCAACACTACAGCCAGCATGACCAAACCGCCTCCGGGAACCGATACTGCAGCGAAACTGAACGCCGTGGAGAACACGATCAACGTCACAAGCTGAGATCCCGTCATGCTCAAACCAAACACTTGAGCGATGGTGACACACGACAGACAGAAAAAGCACACAGCTCCGTCGCTGTTCATGGACATTCCCATCGGCGCGACCAAGCGGTTGACTCTCGGACTAATACCAATCAACTTCTCGCCATCTTCCATTTTAGTCGGTAAGGTGACGGCGGAAGACGTTGACACGAAAGCGATCAGTGTCATACGAGCAATTTTGGGAAAAAACTTGAAGGGATTGACCTTGCAATAGCTACACGCGAAGACGATAAAGAACAGCATCACGGCACACATGGCGATGTAATTGGCGATGATCAGTTTCGCTAGCGTCAACAATACCTGGGTTCCGATAACGCCCACCGCGTAGCTGATGAAGGAAAAAATAGCGAGGGGTAATCCCTGAATGATGATGAAAATGAACTGCATGACGACTTTGTTGACGTGTTTGATGCCGTTCAAAACCGGGTTGCTTTCGTTCTTCGAGCCATAAATGCTCAACGTAATGCCAAAGAGAATCGCGATGATGACGCACTGCAGATTATTGCCGCCCGCCATTGAGGCAAAAATGTTGCTGGAAACGTAACCCAGCAATTGTTGGGAAAAATTGGCGGGCGTCGGCACAGTTATCGTTTGCAAGTCAAATACTCCCTCGATCTGCAATCCTACACCAGGCTGCATGACAAACCCCGCAGCCAGCCCAGCCAGCCCGGCCATCGCCGTCGTAAGGGCGAACAACACGATCGTCTTCAATCCCAGTCTGCCCAATTCCTTGGGGTTGAGAGTTCCAACCGCCTCGATGACGGCGGTCATGATCAACAGAATGATCGGCATCTGCATTAACTGAAGGAATAGATCCCCGACCACCTTGAAGTTCGCCATCTTTTCGCCGAAAACAATTCCGCAGACCAATCCCGCGACAGCAGCTATACAAATCCCCAACATCAAGCTGTACCTGAACTTTCCCTTACCCAAAATAAACCCTCCTTAATTTAAAAAATGTCTCCGCGCGTGAAATAACGCATGAGCCGAAACGCAACACTTTAGTTTCTACGCGAAAGTTCAAGTAAGTTAAAAAAGGATTCATCTAAAAACGACGTGGCCGAGTTCTCTCAGCGATTTCTAATTCATCTTCATCTTCTTCATCTATTTCTAATTTATCAGTATAATGCGCCTCAAAAAAATAATCATTGTGATAAGTAAACAAATAAAAATTTTTTTATAGTAAAGTATTCCTAATGCTTTCAATCGCACTTCTTTTTATACTCCATAAAGTCCCAAAAGTATAGTTGCCCATAGCGGCAATATTTTTCACAGGAGGCGATTTTTGTGGGGTATCCCAAGGGAAATCTGGTTAGTCGCGCTATCGTGAAGCCGGGTATTTACACTGTCATTCCACCAGAAGGAAGGGTCTTCAACGTTATTCCCAACTTCGAGGGATTTTCAACGACCATCCTCGCATCCCCGAAATACGGCGCCAGCTTTGTGTTCTACGTCTCCAGCCTGGCGCCGGGAGCTAAAACCAACAAAACCTGGTGCAAAGAAGAGGGAATCGAGAGCTTCGTCTACTTTATGGACGAGGAAAAACCCGGTGACGGAAAACTTACTGTTCGCATCGGCGACGAGGAAAAAACGCTTTCTCAGGGTGGCTACGCCTATGCCCCGGCGGGGGTCGGCATGGATCTTTCCAGCACGTCTTCCGGCAAGATACGGATTCTGTTTTACAAACAGCGTTATCTTCCTCTTGCCGGACACGAGGCGCGTACTGTGTGGGGCAACGTCAACGAGATACAGGAAAGAATTTACGACGATATGGCGAACGTTTTCATCCAGGACTTGCTACCTATGGACCTGGGCTTCGACATGAACTTCCACATTTTGAGCTTTGAGCCGGCGGGGTGTCACCCCTTTATCGAGACTCACGTCCAGGAGCACGGGGCATACATCCTTTCCGGGCAGGGCGTCTACATGCTGGAAGAAGATTACGTTCAAGTGCAGAAGGAAGATTTCATATGGTTCGGACCCTTTGCCAAACAAGCCGTCTACGCGACGGGGCGTGAGCGTTTGAGCTACATCTACTCCAAGGATTTCAACAGAGACGTAGAGCTTTAGAGAACCGGAGGATGGGGATTATGAAAAAACTTCGCGTGGGCATTATCGGCGGAGGAATATCGGGAACGGCCCTTGGGTACCACTTGAGCCTCTATGGAGCCGCAGAGGTCGTTCTGTTTGAGAAAAACGCCATTGGTTGCGGAACAACGTCCAAGTCGGCTGGCACGGTTTGTCTTTTCGACGACTCGCTGCGCAACCGCTATTGGGATGTGCGTCTTTACGGGTTCGAGAGCTATCTAAAAATGGAGCGTGAGGAAAAGGGTTCCAGCGGGTTCGATAAGACGGGGACCTTAGTAGTCGCCACCTCCGAAGAGGTCGAGGCCACTATTCAGACGGGCATCGCCCTGACGAAGGCAGCGGGCTACGAAGGCGAGTATATCACGGACAAAGCTCGTATCAAAGAAATACTGCCTCTCATTGACGTCGAAAACATTTTGGGCGCTGGGTACACGCGGGACGACGGTTATTTTGACGGCACCATGATCTCCAATACCTACGCCAAAAAAATGCAGAAAAACGGCGGAGTCATCCACACCATGACGCCGGTCGTGGAGATCGTCGTGTCCGGCGATAAGGCGACGGGCGTGAAAACCGCCGACGGAACGACGCATTCGTTCGACTGCATTGTGGACTGCACCGGGCCTTGGAGCCGATTCACCGGGAAAATGGCTGGGCTGGACGTTCCCATTTGGCACACCAAAGCGGAGGCCTTCTTTCTCAGCCCTCCAGGGAAAAAACTGGATTTCGTTTTCCCGGTTCTCAAATACCCCGCGTTTTACGCCCTTCGGGCCGGGGACAACGTGTTTATCTGCAAATCCCACCTGTCAATGGATCTGGATAACCCCATGCACGCGGGCCAGTGGGATCCCGACAAGCTGCCGGCCACGGGAGGCACGGACGATTACTTTATCGAATTCCTTTTTGAGCAGATGCAAGTATGCGTGCCCGGCCTCGTGCAAAGCGGGCTCGTTTCCTCTTGGTTGTCCTATAGGGCCGAACCGCGGGATTTTCTGCCGCTTCTGGGAGAAACACCGCTCAATGGGTACATTGTAGCCACGGGCTACGGTGGCAATGGCATTATCGAGGCTCCGGCGGCGAGCCGCGATTTGGCGAAATATATTATGAGGGGAGAAAGCACGCCACTGCTGGAAGATTGGGCGTTCAAACGCCTTTGGGGCAAGGAAAGCTAAATGAACATTGCCGTCTGCGTGAAACAGGTTCCGGTTTCCAACAACGTTTCCGTTGATCCCGTCACTCACTCCCTGGTGCGAGAGAGCGCGGAAAGTATGCTCAACCCGGCGGACGCGAACGCTCTAGAGGAGGCCATCGCGCTGAAAGAACGGCACTGCGGAAAGGTGGTCGCGTTCACGATGGGGCCCCCCTCCGCGGAGAAGGTTTTGCGGACGGCCCTGGCGATGGGGGCGGATGATACCGTTTTGATCACGGATCGGGCTTTTGCGGGCGCGGATACTGTGGCGACCGCGAGGGTTCTCGCGGAGAGCTTACGGCGCTATGGCGCGTTCGATCTGATTATGACCGGATCGGAGTCCTCCGACGGCGCGACGGGGCAGATTGGGCCGATGCTTGCGGAGTATCTGGCGTTGCCACACCTCACGGAGGTACGGAAGATCGAAGCCGTAGAAGATGGGCGCCTGCGGAGCCTGAAAAGGTTCAAAAACGGTCTCCTGCGCGCCGCTGTGACGCTACCTGCTGTATTGACAGTTTCCTTCGGCTGCAACGAACCGAGACTACCTACGTTTATGTCGCAGATAAGCGCGAACAAAAAAAGCGTTCCTACGTGCACGAACAAGGAGTTAGGCCTGTCGTCAGGCGATGTGGGGCTAGCGGGGTCACCCACGGAGGTCATTGATACCTTCGAGGCGGAGAAGAAAAAGAACGCGGAGTTTCTTTCGGGAACCGCAAAAGAGATCGCGGAAAAGATATTGGCGCTGATTGAAAAGAAGAGAGGAACAGATAATGGCTGAGGGACGCGGAGGAATATGCGTTTTTGCCGATGTTTTCGAGAGCGGGGGAGGGGTCGAGCCTGTTTTCAGTGAGCTTCTCTCAGCTGCGCGCCGTATTGCGGAGACGACTGGGGAACCAGTTCAGGCTCTTCTTGTCGCTGAAGACATTGCCGGTCCTCTTGAAGAACTGAAAAACATGGACATCGACCAGATTTACGCCGCGGAAACTCGCGGGGTTTCAGAACTTGGCGATGATGCTCGGAGCGCGGTGGTCGCCGAAATGCTGAGGCGTGTCTCGCCGAGCTGTGTTCTTATCCCCGCGAACGACGCTGGGCGTTCTCTCTTTCCGCGGGTGGCCGTGAAGTTGAACACCGGTCTGACCGCGGATTGCACGGAATTGATCGCGGAGCGGCGGGGAAGCGGTTTTTTTATCCGGCAGAACAAACCTTCTTTCGGCGACAACGTGCTGGTGAGCATTGTTCACCGTGAAGGATACCTTCCGCAATTGATGACCGTTCGGGAAGGGGTTTATAAGCCGCACGGGGAGGCCCAGAAGAAAAAACCCGAAGTGCGAGTTTTTGAAGATATTCACACGCCGGAATCCGCTATTTCCCTGCTGGAAGTTTTGCCTCGTGACGATACTGGAGACGATATTCTCGGCGCGGATTTGGTGGTCGTCGCGGGTCGAGGCGCTCTGCAAGACGACGGGCTCCCCCCGCTCCGAGAGCTTGTGAAAAAAATCGGCGGGGCTTTGGGCGCTACGCGTCCTCTCGCGGACGAGGGTCTTATTCCTTTCGAGCATCAGATTGGCCAAACCGGCCGCACCATCAGACCGGAAATTTGTCTTTCTTTTGGCGTATCGGGAGCGATACAGCATACTGAGGGCATCAAAGACACGAAACTTTTCATCGCCATCAACAACGACCCGAACGCGCCGATCTTCCATACGGCTGACTATGGCGTGATGGCGGATATGAATGACATTGTACGTGCGCTCCTCGCATTATAAAGCAGGAGCATAAAGGGGTGCAGGGGTCGTAGACCCCTGCCGGGTTTGGGCGGAGCTCAAAATTGTCGCATTTCTCACATTTTCCATATCTAAATCTAATCTACATATCTAAATCTAATCTATCTAAGGGAGGTAAACAAGTATGGCATTACCAAAAAGTTTTTCCCCATTCAGTATCATGGAGAAACTGGAAGAAACGGGTTTGAAGGACAGAAATTTTGAATTTTTGACGGACTACACGCGCCAGCAATTGCAGAGCCTTTTCGAGGCTGGCGAGATGCTGGAGCCATTCTGGAAGGACAAACTCGAACTGATGAACGGTAAGGTGCTGGCTACGCTTTTCTTCCAGCCCAGCACGCGTACTCGATTCAGCACGGAGGTCGCGATGGTCCGCCTCGGAGGTTCCGTTCTGTCCGAGTCCAACCCTACGACAAGCTCCTCCACCGCTAAAGGGGAGTCCTTGTCCGACTACCTGCGCACAGTATCCAACTACGCGGACATCATTGCCCTGCGCCACCCCAACGACAAAGAGGTGTTTGAATCTCTGGGCGGCGCTCGTGTTCCTGTCATCAGCGGAGGGTGGGGCAACGTCACGCACCCCACACAGGGGCTTTTGGATGTTTACACCGTCTATCGAGCCCTAGGACGCTTCGAGGGGATAAAAGTCATGATAGCGTCCTCGGATCTCTCACGGGCACGTAGCGGACACTCTTTCGCCCTGGGACTCGCGGCGATGGGGGCCGAGCTGCTCTATATCGGTACCAGCGAGAACTCCATTCCCGATACCATTTTGGATAAGCTCAAGGCGGCCGGAGCGAAGTTCACCGTTCGTAACGACTTGAACCAGGCGGGATTTTTGGACTCCCTGATGGAGGTGGACGTGTGCTACCTTCCGGGTTGCAGCGTTCCCAAGGATGATCCAGCGGCGCGCGCGGCTTTCCTCGATAAAATCAAGCCGTTCTACATCACTCTTGACATGCTGCAGAAGGTCAAGAGCAAGACGAGTAAGGTTGTCGGAATCATGCACTCTTTGCCGCGCAACGATGTGGAATTTGACTATGCCATCGACGACAGCGAATTCCAGCTCTATTTCCGGCAGATGGCGTTTAGCGTTCCCATCCGCATGGCTTTGATTGCGGGTATGGTGGGCGTCTAACGCTCAGACAGGAGAAGAGACATGGGAAAGTTGGTGCTGATAGCTATCGGAGGAAATTCGATCATCAAAGACACTTCCCGCCAGGATGTCGAAGCGCAGTATGAGGCCATCTGCGAGACGGCGGAGCACATCGCCGATCTTATCGAGAGCGGCTGCAAAGTGGTGATTACGCACGGTAATGGCCCGCAGGTGGGGTTTCTTCTCCGCAGGTCGGAAATCGCTGAAGCCGTCGAGGGGCTGCACCCCATTCCGTTGGTCAGTTGCGGGGCGGACAGTCAGGGCGCGCTTGGTTACCAAATCCAGCAGGCGATGGACAACGAGTTTCGGAAACGCGGTATAGACAAACAGTCGGTGAGCGTCGTCACTCAAGTGCTCGTGGACCAGGACGACCCGGCCTTCGGGAAGCCCACGAAGCCGATCGGTTCTTTTTACGGCGACGACATGATAGAAGTCGTGAAAAAAGAGCACCCGGAGTGGTGTATGGTCAGTGACGCCGGGCGAGGTTGGCGCAGAGTCGTGGCCTCTCCTGAACCAAAGGAAATTATCGAGGCGAAGGCTGTTCAGAATCTGATCGAGGCCGGGTACTGTGTCGTAGCGGCGGGGGGCGGAGGCATACCCGTGCTTCGCGACGAAAAGGGTTTTCTCAGCGGCGTGGACGCCGTTATAGATAAAGATTTCGCCAGCAGCCTTCTGGCGTCGAAGTTGAAGGCCGACACGCTCATCATTTCTACGGGAGTTCCGAAGGTATATATCGGCTACGGGAAACCCTCGCAAAAGGCATTAGATCAGGTGACGGTGGAAGAACTGAAACGCTATATCGCTGAGGGACATTTTGCCGCGGGCAGTATGCTCCCCAAGGTCGAGGCGGTCATTCGATTTATGGAAAACGGCGGCAGTGAAGCCATCATTACGAGCCCAGAGTGTTTAAACGACGCCGTGTCCGGAAACAGCGGAACTCACGTGATTCCGTAGGTTTTTGTTGTTTTGTTGATTGATAAAATTTTCGTGGGCCGAAGCGTTGAGTTTCGGCTCGTTTTTGTTGTTGGTGGGGAGGCGATATGGAAGCTAAGGTGATATAATGAGTCTCATAAAATTTTAAAGGTAAAATTTCAAGATAAAGTATAAAGATAAAATATAAAGAGGGGGCATGTATTTGCGCCGTGATTTTGGGAAAATCTTTGTCGCTGTAATGGTTTTTCTGCTCGCAGCGACCGGCGAGAGTCCATTGATGGTTGGAACATCCAAAGCCCCTAAACTTACGAGCACCGAGTTTTGTCCGATAGACGAGGACCATAAAACTAGAGATCTGCATGAGCTGCTTCTCCAGGTTGAAAGAATGAAAGCGGACGATGACTGTATCCTAAACGAAACACCCTCCACTATACTGCTTATAAAAGAAAAAGGTATGAAATCTATCGTGGTTAATCAAAGTATTTTCGTTGCTTTGCTTATGCCTGTCCTTGTTGATTTGTCAAAATTTGAAATCGACCCTCCTGTTATTCTGTTGCTTCCAACACAAATTGTGGAACGGAAATAGACTTCAGATATTTAGTTAATATTCAAACACAGTGAAGCAGCTTTTGTAGGTTGGAATATTTTATTCTTAGAGAGGAGGAAATTGATTATGGAGATCGTTATGTCCGATGGGTTGGCTCTCGTAAAGGTAAACATGTATCAACTGGCGGCGTTAGGGGTTATGGCTTATTACCTTGGAGTATGGGCTCGCTCCTGTTTCGCGTCGCTGGTTCGTTTCTCGATACCAGCCCCGGTGGTGGGGGGGCTTCCCTTCGCGTTGCTTGTGGCCGTGCTGGAATACAAAGGTATGGCAAGGTTTAGCTTCGATGGCACGATCCAGACTATTCTGATGTTGGTTTTTTTCTGCACCATCGGAATGAACGCGAGCATCAGTTTGCTCAAAAAGGGAACTCTTCTTATTTTGGCGTTTTTCTTGGTGTCAGTGGTCGGTGCCATTTTGCAGAACGTCATCGGGATGGGCGTCGCGTCGGCGTTTGCCATCGACCCACGTCTTGGAATAATCGGAGGGGCGGTGACGCTGACGGGAGGCCTCGGAACTGCCGGAGCCTTTGGACCAGTTTTTGAAAGCATGGGAGTGAAAGGCGCGGCGGCGGCCGGCGTAGCGTGCGCCACCTTTGGCATGATTGCCGGTTCCATAGTGGGCGGACCGACGGCCGAGTTTCTCATAAGGAGAAAAAAACTTAAAACGCCCCAGGATGCCGATTACGTTACATCGGAAGGCTTTGCGTCGGACGGCGATGTCGAAGACGAAAGCATGTTGCCCAAAGATTTGATGAATAATCTGGCCTGGGTGATTTTCGCTGTGGGTGTGGGCTCCATTCTAAGCTACTACGTGGGGGAATTTTTCCGCTCCATCGGTTCGAGGCAGACCTTTCCGGCCTATTTAGGGGCTATGTTTGTAGCGATATTCATACGTAACATGGGCGAGTTTTCTGGGATTTACAAAATAGACTCCAAAGTCATAGACGCTATTTCGGACATCGCCTTGTCGATTTTCATCTCTATGGCCATCGTGTCCATGAAACTGGCGGAGCTGATACATCTGGCGCTTCCCCTGGTCTGCATGATGTTCGTTCAATTGGTGTTCGTCCTCTTAATGGCGTACTTCATGGTTTACGCGCTGTTCGGCAAAGATTATGAGGCTTCGGTCCTATCGGCGGGGTTCATCGGGTTCATGATGGGGGCCACGTCCAACGCCCTAGTCAGTATGCAGGCGGTCACGTCAAAATATGGGTACGCCGCGAAAGCCTATTTCGTAGTACCGATCGTGGGCGCGTTTCTGATAGACATTCCCAATGCGTTCATCATCAATTACATGGCAAACGCCGATGGAATTCTGCGTGTTTTTGGACTGAAATAAACTTAGTTTTTTATCTTGCAATCAGTACAATCAATCAGTCAATCAGTACAATCGCAATGCCCCCGCAAAAGCCGGGGGTATTTTTTTACCTGCCTGAAAATGGCACTATAGCTTGACATCTGAAAATTTCGGTATGATACTCTCAATACCAACTCCAAAAAAAGAGAAAGTTGGTGGCTATGATGGTGGAGCCCGTTTTCCCCGAAAGGCGTAGACGGCTATGCCTTTGACAGTCAAACACATTTTGGAAATGCCGGAATTAAAGGGAGTGATGTTGATCGCCGGCGAATCTGGCCTGACCCACCGCGTCAGAAGCGTCAACGTCATGGAAGCGCCGGATATCGCGCAATGGCTGAGGGGCGGGGAATTTTTGCTCTCCTCCGGCTATCAGTTCCGGGACAGCGCCGAGGATTTTGAGGAATTCATCAAAACCATACATGCGGCGGGCACCGCGGCACTGGGATTCAAAAACAGATTTTTGCAGGAGTTTCCTCCGGGAGCGAAAGATTTCGCGGACCGGCTTGGCCTCCCGATTCTTGGGCTACCGATCGAGCTTCCGTACTCGGATATCATTCGTATTGTTATCATGAAAACGGATGAGGTGGAAAACGTTCGTTTTTCCGAGTCTGTTTTGCGTTCTTTCTCGGAAGTGCTAACGGAGGGAGGAGGGGCCGCGGAAGTTATCCGGAATCTGGCGTTCCTTTTGAACTGCGGTGTGTGTTTTTTGGGCGAGACGACAAGGCATTGTTCCCCCGCGAATGTTCAAGCTCAAGAGGGCAGAGCCCGTTTGATTAAAAGCGGCCTCACTGGTCCCCCTGAAACCCTTAAGAAAAACCCTTGCCAAGTGAGAATCGAGCGGGAGGAGTTTGAACGGTTACGTTTCCCCTTCTCTGGAAAGAACTTTGTAGACGAATGCATGTCGGCGGACGAAACGATTCTTTTAGAAAAATACCCACACGAACGCCTGAGTCTCTCTCATCGCTCCTACGGGCATTTCATTTTCGAAAACGCTCCTCATGGCGATATGTGGCGGGTAATTCTCGAACACGCGAAGGTCGCGATGCTTCTAGCCCTCCAGAAAGAAATAGCGACAAGGCAGGTCGAAGCCCGCTACCGCAACGAATTTGCGCAGGACCTCCTGACGGGCAATATTCGGAACCACGAAGAAGTCATCAACAGAGCACGGTCTTTCGGATGGAATCTGACGGGAAAACTCAGAGTCGTCGTCTTCGATATCGACAACTATAAAGCCCGTTTAGGACAACCCCTGCCAAAGGGAAGCGGTTTACACCTGGAAGAAGTGAAAGAACGTATTTACGTTATCTGCAAAAACGAAATGCGGTTTGTTTCCCAAAACCTTCCCTATCTTACAATGAGCGATTTTATCGCGTTCATCGTCAATACCGACAAATGTCAGGATTTCAGGACAAAATTAGAGCAGTGCCGTCAAGTTGTTCAGGAAAAAACCCGAACTTGCACAGGATTCACGATTTCCGTAGGCGTCGGAAACGAAAAAAACGATTTTTTCGGACTGAGCGAAAGCTATAACGAGGCGCGCCGCGCCATCGAGCTGATGCGTCCCTCAGCCGGCGAAGGTGGCTTCCACCTCTGGGATGAAATGGGAATTTTGACGATTATCGCTTCCGTAAGTAACTCCGAAGAAGCAAAAAAATTCTGTCTTTCACGGTTGGGTGGATTGGCGGAAGACGAGAGCCTACTCCACACTCTTGAGATTCTGGTGAAGCAGAATTGGAATTTCAAAGCCGCGGCGCGCCACTTGAATATTCACTACAACACGATTCATTACCGTTACGAGAAAATCTGTGAACTCACTGGACTCGACCTGTCAACGGGGGAAAAACGCCTAGAGGCGACTATGGCTCTCGAACTTCTTCATATCAACCCCAAGCTGAGAGAGAACTTTGCTTCCTAAGCCAAGGCTCTGACTCGTTGTATGGTTATTTGTTTTATTAGCTCTTATGATATAGTTAATACGGCGCTTGTGGGTATTTCTGAATATTTCTGAATATTTTTGAATATTTCTAAGAGCTTTGCAAGATTCAGCTTGTTCTGGTTCATATAGAGGCAAGAAAACTAGCTACTTGGTTGCGACCTTAGATTATAAATTTTTATGTACATTGTAATTAGAAGCGAAAAGTCTGGGGTTCTGCCTAAGCTCGTTAGGGCCGTAGACCCCAGATTTATGTATATTTATGTATTATTGTCGGTATAGACGAATCAGAATAAATCGGCGCGCATTTTTAGTGAAACCTCACAAAAACGCCTTGATTTTCAGTAAAACTTCTCTCAGAATATCCAAGGAAAGGATTTAATACGCGCAAAATATTATTGTCTGGAATTTTCTTGTCGGACGCAAGATCTGGCTAGAATCCTGAAAAGGAAGCAAGTGCAACTCCTCTAGAATAGACATATAGAACAAATATATATAAAATAGATATAATAGAATAGACATAAAGGTCGTTAACGTATCTTCTCTCGACCAAATTTTTCCTCGTTCCAATCTTCTTCACACTTATTTACCTTTTGTTTAACTTTCTCTCAGCCAGAGTTTAAAACTTTCCATTAATATAAAGCATGTAAGTTGATACAAGTGCGGAAGGAGCGATTAGCATGACATCGAATGACAAAAAACGAAAGAGGTTGCGCCTTTTTTTCGTCGTCTTGGGAGTAACGGCGGGACTGGGACTTGCGATCCACAGCGAGGCGGCTCCGCTTTTGAACTTGGCGGACTGCCTGGCTATAGCGGAGGTGAACCATCCAAACATAGCGGGCACGGCGGGGCAAATCGCCGCTCAACAAGCACGGCTCACTCAAAGCGCTGCGGCGGACCGGTTGGAGGTGTCAGGCAACCTCTCAACGTCCCGGTCGGGAACAGGACGCAACGAGAACGCGAGTTACTCGATCGGAGCGACCACGAGCATCAAAATTTTTGACGCGAACCGGAACAAATACTTGGTGGACGCGCAACGCGTCACCCTTTCCGCAACTGAGGAGGAGGGCCGTTCGACTCTTCTGAGTGTGAGAACCAATGTCAAATCGTCGTATATGACGCTTTTACTCGACATGGAGATAGCCAGCCAGTGCCTCGAATCGGTAAGGGCTTTCGCGCATCACCTGGAACAAGCCAAAGGATTCTATCAGGTTGGAAGCAAACCCTGGTACGACGTAACCAAGGCGGAGGTCGATCTCGGCAAAGCGCAACTCTCTCTTGTCGAAGCCGAGGCGAACATCGTAACGGCGAAGGCCTCTCTTTTGAACGCGATGGGCATCGACCAGCAAGAGGAATTTGACATCGAGCCCATAAGCCCCGATATTTCCAGCGCCCCGCAAGAACTAAACGAATCCGAGCTTTTGGCGGATTTGGCTTTGGACAATAGGTCCGATTACAGGGTGGCCGCGCTCAGGATCCTGGCGGAACAGGCGACTTTGAGCGCTGAGGCGAGAGCGTCATCGCCGAACGTCACTTTGACGGGAGGCTACAATAGTGGAGGCGATGATCTTTTCGACTTGGAAAAGGCTTGGAACGTAGGGCTCAGAATGACCGTCCCCATCGTCGACGGAGGCGCGACCAAGGCCAGGATCGACATGGCGCGAGGACAGCTCGTTTCGCTCGCGGCCACTCAGGAAAAATTGAGACAAGATATCCTCCTTGAGGTTCGTAAAGCCATCTCCGACCTGACGAAAGCCCGAGAGCGCATCCGAATCTCGGAACTCACGTTAGCGAGCGCCGAGGAAAACCGGAAAATGGCCGTCGGACGATACGAAACCGGAGTGGGCGACCCACTGGAGGTCACGGACGCGTTGCTCTCGTTTGCCGAAGCCCAACTTGCCAATCGTCAAGCGTACTATGATTTACAACTCGCGATCATCGGGTTAGAAAAAGCAATCGGAAAAGAGTTGACGGAAATTTGAAGAAAATTATTAGATCTTTTCTTTAGGCCTTTTATCAAATTCAGGAAAAAGCGATTGGGAAAGAAATTACGTAAATAAAAAAAATGTGGAGGTGACCCTGATGAAGAAAAAGATGAAGAAAAAAACAAAAATTCTGTTCCTCATATTGACGTTCGCCGCCGCGGCCTATGGGGGATTCCAATTTTTCGGCCCCGCCGAGGCAACCTATGTTTACAGGACTCAACCCGTCACGCGAGGAGTCATCACATCGAGCATCAGCGCGACGGGAAAGGTGAACGCGGTGGAGATGGTAACGGTCGGCACTCAGGTGTCGGGAACGATCAAAGAACTCTATGTCGATTACAACAGCCAGGTGAAAAAAGGGCAGCTGCTGACGTTGCTGGATCCAGATGTGCTCTTGTCGAAGATTGAAGAGAACAAGGCCAGTTTGTCTGTGGCTCAGGCCGGAGTCGTCAAGGCCAGGGCGGAGGTGCTCAACGCGCAGCGCAACAATACGCGCAATCATGAATTGTGGGAGCGCAAGCTGATCGCCAGAAGTGACGCGGAGAACACCGAGACGCAACTTATGGTGGCCCGCGCAAGCCTGACAGAAGCAAATTCGCGGGTTCTTCAAGCGCAGGAGTCCTTGAAGCAGGCCGAGACGAACTTGAAATACACCAAAATCACATCGCCCATCGATGGAGTGGTGGTGTCTCGTCAGGTGGACGTGGGACAGACGGTAGCGGCGAGTCTACAGACGCCGACGCTTTTCTCGATAGCGAGGGACCTGACCCAGATGCAGGTCGAAGCCAACATCGACGAGGCCGACATCGGCCGTATTCGAGAAGGGCAGAAGGCGGTGTGCCGGTTCGACGCGTGGCCGCAGGATTCTTTCGAGGCAGTTGTAGCGCAAAAACGCCTGAGCCCGGAGACAGTTTCCAACGTGGTGACCTATGTGGTTATTTTGAAAATCGACAACGAAGAAGGAAAACTTATGCCGGGTATGACGGCAAACATTTCGGTTGTGACCGAACAACGGGACGACGTTTTGAGGATTCCGGCGGCGGCCCTCAGGTTCACGCCTCCCGCGGGAGTGGCCACGGATTCGGCGCAGCGAAGCGAGGAGAGCACGGGCGGTCTCTTCCCCATGCCCCGGCGCAGATCTAGCGGCGGCGATAGGAACGCCGATCAGGTCGTGTGGCTTGTGGAGAATGGGCGTCTTGCCGGTAACGTCGTCGTTGATGAAACCGGAGTGAGCGACAGAACATGGGTCGAACTCCGCGGCGACGCACTCGCGTTTATCCGCGAGGGACAGGAATTGGCGGTGGCCTTCATTCTGGAAAAAGGCGGCTCAGCCGCGGCGGGAGCGCGGCAATGAGCGCTTTCATAGAGGTCGAAGACCTGGTCAAGACGTACCGATCAGGGGATTCGGAGCTACGGGCGCTGGACGGGGTGTCTTTTACCATAGAACGCGGCGAATTTGTGGCGATCATGGGTCCGTCGGGTTCGGGGAAATCCACGACAATGAACATGCTGGGGTGTCTCGATTCCCCAACTCAAGGAGTTTACAGGCTGGATAGTAAGGACGTGTCGAGTCTTTCCGACGATGAATTAGCACGTATTCGCAACGTGAACCTGGGTTTCGTTTTCCAGGGTTTTAACCTTTTGCCTAGACTCGACGCACTAGGCAACGTCGCGCTGCCTCTTGTCTACGCTCAGGTTGAGTCTGAAGAACGCGTCGCACGCGCGACGAGGGCGCTGGAAAAAGTGGGGCTCGCCTCACGTGTGAAACACCGACCTAATCAAATGAGCGGTGGACAACAGCAACGCGTCGCCATCGCGCGAGCCCTGGTCGGCGACGCTCCATTGATTCTTGCGGACGAGCCCACGGGAAATCTGGACACCAAAACCAGCGATGAGATCATGGCTCTGCTCACGCAAATCAACGAGGAGGGCAAGACGATAATTTTGGTGACCCACGAACCCGATATCGCGAGGTACGCGTCGCGCGTGTTGCGGTTCAAGGACGGGAAACTGGTGGAAGACAAAAAACAAACACCTAAAAAAGGCACAGAAAGTGGTGAAGACTATGTTTGAGACAATACGTACGGCGGTCTCTTCGCTGTGGGCCAATAAAATGCGCTCGATGCTGACGATGTTGGGGGTCGTCATAGGCGTTGGCGCGGTTATCGCTATGGTCGCGATAGGGAATGGGGCCAGCGGACAAATGGAGGGTGTCATCTCCAGCATGGGCGCGAATATGATTGTCCTTCGCCCCGGCACCCCCAATACCGGCGGAGTTCGCCAGAGCGCCGGAAGCGGGGGCACTCTCACCTTGGACGACATCAGGGCTATAGAGGTGGAATGCTGGTCCATCCAAAACGTGGCGCCCCATCTGAACACCAGTGCGCAACTCATATTCGAAAACCGCAATTGGCCGTCACAGATCACAGGCACAACGCCGGGCTTTTTCGATATCCGAGAACTTCAGATTCAAAACGGACGGCTCCTGGATAAAGAAGACGAGCGATCCGCGGCTAAAGTCGCCGTAATAGGCGAAACGGTAGCGAGAGAGCTTTTCGGAAGACTCGATCCGGTGGGTCGGAGCATCCGCGTCAACAATATTCCATTCGAAGTTGTGGGTGTACTCGCGCCCAAGGGACAATCGGCGATGGGACAGGATCAAGACGACACCGTGATCGTCCCCATCACGACGGCTCAACGGCGGCTTGCGCGCAGCGCTTTGGCAAACTCCATCAACAGGGCTTTCGTGCAGGCGAAGGACGTCAGCATGATGGAGAGCGCCATAACCGAGGTGAGGGCGCTTTTGAGACAGCGTCACCGGTTGCCCCGCGACAGGGAAGACGATTTCAACCTCCAAAATATGACGCAAATGCTGGACAGCATGGCGCAAGCGACGCGGGTGATGTCATTGCTGTTGGGAGCCGTGGCCTCGATCTCGCTTCTGGTGGGAGGAATAGGGATCATGAACATCATGCTGGTGTCGGTGACGGAGCGCACGCGGGAGATCGGTATTCGTATGGCGATAGGCGCCCGCGCTGGAGACATCCGAACGCAATTTTTACTGGAGGCCCTGCTCCTATCTCTTTCGGGCGGCGTCGTGGGGATACTACTGGGATTCGCGGCGTCCTTAGGGGTGACGGAGTTTCTGAAGTGGCCGACGTCGGTATCGGGCGGGGCTATAGCGCTTGCGGCGGGTTTTTCTTGTTTTGTCGGCGTTTTCTTCGGTTTGTATCCAGCATGGAAGGCCTCGTTGCTACGCCCCATCGACGCCTTGCGGTTTGAATAATATTGTTTGAATAATATTGAGTGAACGCCTTGAACATAAAACGCCGTTTGTTTGTGTCTAACTTTTTGATGATCGTCATCCCTCTTACAGTCAGCCTGGCGTTGTTTTTCGGAGGGCTGCACCTGTACGCCATGATCGTGGACATGAGGACAGATCGCAAGAACAGAAGCGAACTGCACTTTATGGACGCGCGGGAGAAAATTCAGGCGCTCACCGAAAAGTGGCGTCTCGCCCCGGAGATCACGGCAATGTTGAACGACGTCGACAAATTCAACGAACGATATGCCAGTGAGCGTTTAGCTCTGGCGATTTACAAAAACGGAACGCTCCTGACCCACCCGAAGTTTTCCAAGATTTCCGAAGATGAATCTCTCATAGATCAAGTTCTGCAACGGAGTGAGCCTGTGACCCTCTTCTCCAGGACAGCCGTTCACGCCCAAACGTTCGGCGATTACCGAATCGTCCTGCACGGGACTATCAGCTTCGCGAGGGCTCCTCGAAATTACAGGGAGATCATGATCAATGGCGCTCTCGTGTCGCTAGTCTGTTCGGTGTTCATTATTTTCCTCACCAATCGTTTTCTGACTCGGTTCGTATTCGGCAAAATTGTCCACGCCTTGCACACCCTCACTTATGGAGTGCACCAGATACGCGACGGGAACTTAAACTTTCGGATCAATTATAGGGGAAACGATGAATTTACTCCTGTATGTGAGGATTTCAATGAAATGGCGACCCGGCTTTGGGACTCCGTTGTCGCCGGACAGAAAGACGAACAGAGCCGCAAAGAACTAATAGCGGGGATCTCCCACGACCTTCGAACACCTCTCACCTCCATTAAGGCCTACGTGGAGGGCATTGAAAAGGGAGTGGCATCTACCCCGGATGCCTACAAACGCTACATCGACACCATAAAAAACAAAACCGACGATCTGGAACACATCATCGAGATGCTTTTTTTGTTCGCGAAGCTCGACACTGGAGAATTTCCCTATCACATAGAGCGCGTGGATCTCACGTCCCTGGTGTCCGAGGTCGTGGATAGCCTGATGGAGGAATATGGAAACCGAGGGCTGGAAATTTCTCTATCCCAAAGTTCTTTGTCCCGGACGCCGGAAAATCTTTGCGTCGAGATCGATGCCATGCAAATGCGCTACATCATGATCAATATTTTCGAGAACAGCGTAAAGTATAAGAACAAAGAACGCGGAAAAATGCGCATTTCCGTTTTCGAGAGCGAGGCTGAGAATGAAGGAGAAGCAGGAGAAGCAAAGGAGAACGCGATAATGATTTTTACTGATGATGGTCCCGGAGTTCCGAGGGAAGCGCTCGATAAGCTGTTTGACGCCTTCTACAGGAGCGATCCATCTCGCAACAACCCCAGCAAGGGCAGCGGGCTGGGTCTCGCCATCGCCGCGAAGATCGTGCATCGCTTCGGCGGAGCTATCAAAGCCGTCAATGCGCCACAAGGCGGGCTCTCTATAATAATGACATTCCCGAGGTGTTGATGTACCATGTAGCCAGTAAAGGAAAGTCAATTATGCATATGATCCGGAGTGAGAAACAGAATGAACGAATATTCCATTGAGGCGTTGACGGAGGCGTTGACGGAAGCACTGGTTTAGTCGAATGCCTCTAAGCTACAAATATTCTATTGAACTCGAAGCATAGAACTCGAATGAACTCGAAGCATAGAACTCGAACAAGAGGTGAACGTTATGAGCAAAAAAAAATTTTGATTGTCGAGGATGACATTTCCATCGCCGAGATTGAGCGTGATTTTCTCGATATCAACGGATTCGACAGCTTCATCGTGACGAACGGCATCGACGGACTGCGGGAGGCGCTCTCCGGCGAGTACGCCTTGATTCTCCTCGATCTCATGCTGCCCGGTCTCGACGGATACGAGATTACCCGAAGAATCCGAGATTCAGTGGACATCCCCATCTTGATGGTGACGGCGAAAACGGAGGAGTTCGACAAAATACGCGGCCTTGGACTTGGTGCCGACGATTATATATCGAAGCCTTTTTCGCCTACGGAACTCGTGGCCAGGGTAAAAGCCAACATCGCTCAATACGAGAGATTGACCGGAGAGCAACCCACCAAAAGCGGCGAAATAACTGCGGGCAACGTCAAAATAAATCTGAAAGCGCGTCGCGTCTACGTCAATGAAAACGAAATTGAGCTAAAAAACAAAGAATACGAGTTGTTACTGTTTTTCGTCTCCAACCCGGATACCGTGTTCAGCAAAGAGACCCTCTACGAGCGTATTTGGGGCGCGGACGCGCTGGGCGACATCGTCACGGTCGCGGTCCACATCAACAGGTTGCGCGAAAAAATCGAACGCCATCCCGCCAATCCTATTCACATTCAAACCGTCTGGGGAGCGGGCTACCGATTCAAGCCCTCGTTGTAATTATCTCATATTTTAGCATTAGTGTTCTTGGCATTAGCGCTCTTGCGGAGATCTCTGCCTACTGTGAATCTGTAGGGCATATTTCAGAGAAAACTATCATGAAGTATATCGAGGAGCAGAAAAATAAATGAGAACCTACGTTTTCAAACTCTGATTTTCTGCTTAATTTATATCGTAAACATTCAAAACTCAGGGGGGCGGAGCCCGTTGACGCGGAGCCCATTGACGAAGAAACTTACTTATGGCCCCCCGAGTAAACTTCTCAGGGTTTCCTTGTTCTTGTAGCCGTTCAGTCTTTTTGATACTGCATTTTTTCCACAGACGCGTTTTCCACGGACGGCGGCGTAAACGGAATAACCCAGTATTCCACCGGCGCGTCGCCGAGAATCGCGGGAATAGAAACAATGACCCTCTCCATAAACGTGGGGATCATGAAAGTCCTTTCCACTTTTTTGTTATTGGTGTCGACTTCTTTTTTGTTATTGGTGTCGACTTCGTCCACGATCACGATTTTATGTTTGGGTCCACTGACGGTGAGCATAGCGCGCTCGGCACGCCCCATTGGGGAGTTCAGCTCTTTGCCATCGACGCTGACGATGGCCGAAACGTAGGAACTCAGCTCTTGATCTCCTATCGTCACCGCGTTGGTGTCGAGGAGCAACGTATGTCCTTTACCGGTGTAGAAAAGATACGCCGAAAGGGCGACCAACCCCAGTACGACACATATCCTTTGAATCAGGCTGCGCGAGGTCATACGATATCCGCCTTCTCGTTTCCGGCCGCGGAACGCCGCAGCAGGGCGCGTGAGTCATCTTCTTGAAGTGCCCGTTTCCATTCATACAGCACCAGCGCCAGCGCTATGACCCCGTAACTGACGAACTGCCGGAAGTATTCCCCTAGCATACCTGAACCGATGAGGTTTTTGCCGGCCATCGGGGCGACCAGGAATAAAAGATGGAAGAGAATAACGCCGATGATCGCGTTGGGGATCGACGCTTTGGTTACGGACGCGCCGCCGATAAGCAGGGAGGCGATGGAGAACATGCCGGTCTGCTCATGCGAGTTGGTAGTGTTGATGGTGCCGAGGTTCTGTAGAAAAATGATCTGTCCGAAACTTGCGAGCACCGTCGAGATAATGATAGCTATGATACGAGTACGTTCAACCGCAATACCCGTGGCGCCCGCTACCGCGCGATCTTGCCCCACAGCGCGCATATCCTGTCCGAGCTTGGTTTTTCTGAACCAGATGATGAATAGGCTGACAGCCGCAATAAAAAGATAGTTGAGAACAGGGATGTTCAATCCCCAGATTTTGAGCGGAATGAACGTCTCCAGAGCCTGCCGCACGCTGGCTAGATCAATGACGTTGCGAAGTCCGTACCCGCGCGAAAGCAACAGTTCTGGATTCATGACGGGAATGATTTCTCCCATGGCGTACAGAGCGAACAACATGTAGACGCCGTTCATAAAAAAGCCCAGAATGAAGCCTGTCACCATTTCCCGTCCTTTAGCCATGTTCATGATTGAACCGCATAGCCAGCCAAGAACAATCGCGATGGGCAGGGAGATAAGCATCGCCAGCAGAAGACCGGGAATACCAATAATTTTCCAGTCCATGACAAAAATAAGGCCGATCTGACCGGCCATGGCCCCCAACACCATCCCGAAATTCAGCCCCATTCCCGCCATGATCGGCAAAAGCAGGGCGATCACCAAGAAGGAACTGCGCCCAAGCCGAGTCAGAATTTCCTGCAACAGGAATTTGCTCGGCAAGCGCGACGCGGGAATGGCTATGGCAATCAAAACAACAAACAAAATGACGACGACATTTTCGATCAAAAAAAGACGCAGCCTGGATTTCATTTCAGCACCTTGATCTTACGGGTCAGGGCATAGAGTATCATGCCGTTGGAAACGATTATGCGGATCACGTCGGACATGTCCAGCTTAAGCACCGCGTTGAAGATGAGTGGTGTCATGGCCAAAATTCCCTGATACAGCGCCACGCCGATGAATACGTTGGCCAAAGATGCCTTGTTGACTCCGGCGCCGCCGATAAGGATAGCCGCCACAGCGGGAAACGCCATGTAGAGCGGTCCGTCATACAACTGGATAAAGCCGAAGCTCTGTTCGTACACGATAATTCCCATAGCACCGAGCATGGTGGAAATGACCACACTGGTGGCGCGCATCCGGTTGATATTGATTCCGGAGGCTCGGGCGTAACTTGGGTTAGATCCCACAGCCGTCATGGCTGTGCCGATTTTCAGATGAAAAAAAGCCCATACTATAAACGAAACGAGTAGAAGAAAAAGGATGGTTCCGGTCGGGAATTTGAAGTTGCCGATCTGAATGGCCAGAAAATCATCGAGGATATGTCTCCAAAAACCTTCGACAGAGACGGTCGTCCGTAGACCTTCTCCGCCATAACCCCATATCATCACCGGGCTTGTAAAAGGCAAACACAACCAAGCGATCGACATGATCATAACGGAGGAAAAACCGACATAGGTGGCGATCATCATCTCCCCGCCCTTCACGCGGTTCAACAATGCGCCGTATCCAAGCCCAAAAATCGCGCCAACTACCTGCGACGCGATGATGGCGAACGAGAATCCCCAGATGCCGACATATCCCATCTCTATACTGAAGGTGGCGCCCAACAGTCCGGCGATAACGCCGAGCGACAGTCCAAAATTCAGGCCGCATCCGGACTGGATCATGGGGACAAGCGCCAGAACCATGATTCCGTTCATGCCGATACGGATAAAAGTATCGGAGAGCGCGCCAAACAAACTGACGTCAACCACCGGAGCCATCGAAAAAAGCCCCAGCAGGTACACGGCGATAATGACCCTCGGTAAGCCAAAGTCGGCTACAAAACGTTTGATTTTCTCCATCAGCGCTCACTTCCCTTACCTGTTACGGAACTTTTGTTTTTGCTTTTGTTTTTGCTTCCATCTTTGCTTCCATTTTTATTTTCATCCCTATTTTTGTCCCTGTTTTCATCCCTAGCGCCCGCCATGAGAACGCCAAATTCCTCCGGCAACGCTGCATGTGGCAAAATCCCCTCAATGCGCCCCTCATAGATAATGGCAATACGCCCGCAGATAGAACGCAGTTCTTCCAATTCGCTGGAAATCATAACAATGGTCGTTCCGTATTCGCTGTTGTATTTTTTAAGGGTCTCCAGCACGATGAGCTTGGCGCCTATGTCAATACCGCGTGTGGGCTCGGAGACGAAAAGGATGTCCGGTCGCAGAGCAAAAGCCTTGGCGAGACAGACTTTTTGCTGGTTGCCTCCGGAAAGGTTGCCCACGCGTTGACGAGGGCCGGTACATTTGATATCGAGCAGACGAATATATTCATTCGCTTGTTCGAACATTTCCTGATCCGAACGCCATTGAAAGAGTCCTCCCAAAATGGGTGTCAAAAATTTGTTATGCACCTGCATCGCTGAAAACGCGATATTCCAATCGATACCTTCGTCAAGCAGCAAACCAACGCCGCGGCGGTCTTCGGAAACAAAAGCCAGCCCCTGTTCAAGCGCCGCGTAGGGCGAACCCAAACGTATGGGTTTTCCGTGCAGCGTAACGGCGCCGCCCGCCGGCGACAGCCCCATGATGCCGTTGGGAATGCCGAGTTTTCCCTGACCAGCCAGTCCGCCAATGCCGAAAATTTCGCCCCTTTTTACAGAAAAGGTGACGTCGCGCACGGTTTCGCCGGGCATATCCACCCACAGCCGTTCCACTGACAGAGCCGGCGCTTCCTCTTCGCTCCTGTCCTTATGCGTTTCAGCGGAGGCAACCCGTTCCTGAGTTTCAACTGAGCGCCCTACCATGAGTGAGGCGATTATCTTGACGGAACATCTCTCGGCGGGGAGTTCCTCGATTTTTTGACCGTCCCGCAGCACAACGACCCGGTCGCAAAGTTCCACAACCTCGCGAAGCCTGTGCGAGATAAAAATGATGGCAATCCCCTCGGCAGCCAGCAGGCGCAAGGACGAAAGCAACACCTCGGCTTCGCTCTCCGCCAGTACGGCGGTGGGTTCGTCGAGAACGATAAGCTTGACGTTGTCTCGGCAAAGCTCGCGAGCGATTTCCGTGAACTGTTTGTGCCCAACAGGCATTTCTTTGACGAGCATGGCGGGATCGAGCGCTACTCCGAGCTTGTTGATCGCCTTTTTTGAGCGCTCCGTCATCGTTTCACGGTCAAGCATACTGACACGCTGGCTGAAAATATCGGCTAGTACAGATTTGCGTAGCGACTCACGATTGAGGAGAATATTTTCCGTTGCCGTAAAACCTGGGATAAGTGAAAATTCCTGATGCACCATACCTATACCGGCATCGAGCGCGTCGAAAGGGTTTTTGAATTTGATTTCTTTACCGTTCCACAGGATACTGCCCTCATAACCGCCTGTTTCATGTATTTCCGGCATGGAAAAGAGAATTTTCATGAGCGTGGTTTTGCCCGCGCCGTTCTCCCCCACAAGCCCGACGATTTGTCCTGCGGCCACATCAAAAGAAACATCGGACAACACTCGGTTGCCGTAAAACTGTTTGCCGATACCGCGCAGACTCAGAATTGCGTCCATATGCCGATTCTTCTTTCTTGATTTCTGACTTGATTTCTGATTTCTATTTATTTCTATTTCTTCTTTCTTAAATTTCTATTTCTTCTCTCTTAATTATATAGAGACGCGCGACCGTGCGTCTCTATACACCTTTGCTAGTTCAAGCCGGAAGAAATCTTGAGGTACTTCTCCGGCACGTCTATTGCGGCGGAACCGATATAGCCTCTGCCGAAAATATAAGTGTCCTGAAGGAGTAGGACGTAGTTGTCGAGTTTCACTCCGGTAGTACCATCGACATAGTAGGAACCGCCCCATTTCGCGCCTGGCGTGTATTTGGAGAACGCCTTGAGGATGTCCTGCATATCCGTCATTTTGGAATTACCCTCGACAACGTTAATCGCGTGCTGTATCAGACCGGTTGTGGCGCAGAACGGGAAGGAATAAGACCAAGTGCCAAGACGGCCGCCGGCATTCTTAGCGACGAGAACGTCTTCGATTTTTTTCATGATGGCGGGGAAGTTACCCTGTTCATTCGAGAGGTCGATGCCGAGAGCGCCAGGGAAGCCAAGCAACGGTGAGGGCAGGCTGGCTTCGATGAACGTGCCACCGAATTCCACGACTTGGCGGATAAGGGGCTCGGTATGAGCGTCGTTGGTGCAATAAAAGGACGCGTTCTTACCATACTTCTCCACCCACTTTGGAACATTTTCCAGTAAGTACTGTTGCGCGCCGACGACACCCACATCGCTTAATGGATCAGGCGCGGTTTCAAATACCCATTTGATGCCAAGATCGTTACAGACCTGCTCGAAAATCATTCGACGGCGAGTGAGAGTTTCGACGCTCATGTGCCGGGGAAAGGAGATATGCACAAAGGTATCGGCGCCCAATTGCTTGGCTGCCCAGATGACGCGGTATCCTACCGAGACGAAGTCGTTGCGCATAACGAGGTCGGCCACCTTACCTATGACCAGAGGGTCTTCCTGCGCCACACCGGCCAGCAGAAGAATATCGGGCCGCATTTCGCGCACGCGGCGGAAGCCTTCGGTCGCTCCGGGAACGGCCTGGTTCATAACGATCGCTTTCACCATTGGGTCCGTGGCCAGAGAAACGATTTGGGAGATGGTGGTTTCCTGTTCCGCGGCGAAGTTGTTGGGATACGTTACATGCTGAATCATGCCGCCGTCCTTGACGTCACCGTACTCAGCGATCATTGCCTCCGCGCCACGGACTTCGTCCTCCCCCTGGTTCACCGTGCCGGTGACGACGCCGATGTGGAACTTGGCAGGAGTGGGAGCAGCCTGCGTCAGAGTGGCGCAAAAAACAACGATACACAGCGCCCAAAATAAACTCGCTACCCTATTACGTATACACATAAACAAACCTCCTCAATATAATTTACTGGCAGTACTAGATAAAGTAGCATCATTTGACAAAAAATTTTGGGAAGCGATAGCGTAATCTATATTTTTTTATTTTTTTGAGCTAGTTTTTTGAGCTAATTTATAAATAGAATATCATATCGCGCTGATCGCGTCCAGCCGAGATGATGTGAAATTTGTAAACATTCAGCTTCGATCAATTCTTATGGGGAGCTTTTGATTGACTCGTGTATTATACTTAAGAAAATAATGAGGAAATAATGATTTGAAAAAGCATCAAATAAACGTTTGAACACGTTTTGATATGAAAGCGAGGTCGATTTGAACAATGAAGATGATTTTGCGCTGGTTCCCCCACGGGGACGACAACACACCGCTCAAATACATCAAGCAAGTGCCTGGGGTATCCGGCGTAGCAGTGATGCTACCTAAGATACCAGTGGGCGAGGTCTGGCCCCTCGAAGCCATCACAGAAGTGCGCGACACTATCAACAAGGCCGGTCTCGAAATGGAAGTTATCGAATCCGTGAACATCCACGAAGACATCAAAAAAGGCTTGCCAACCAGAGACCGATACATCGAAAACTACCAGTCGACGATACGCAATCTGGGACGCTCTGGAGTGAAATGTCTCTGCTACAACTTCATGCCGGTCATGGATTGGTTGCGGAGCGAACTGGCCCACGAACTGGCGGATGGCTCTTACGTCCTCGCCTATAGGGACGCGGACATCAAAGACCCGCGGGAGATCGCGGAATCCATACTGAGCGGTTCAAGCGGATACTCGATGCCCGGTTGGGAACCGGAGCGTATGCCCTCGATCATGGCGGACATCGAGTATTACCAGAATGTCACTCAGGAAGAATATTGGGGTAATCTCAAATATTTTCTCGACGCGGTCGTTCCAGTGGCGAAGGAAAGTGAAGTGCGCATGGGAATACACCCGGACGACCCCCCGTGGGACCTTTTCGGCCTTCCAAAAGTCATTAACGGGCTCGCCAACATTCGAAAATTTCTTTCACTCCATGATTCGGAGTACAATGGGCTTTCGATGTGCACAGGGAGCCTCGGGGCGAATCTCGCCAACGACATCCCTTCCATAGCGCGAGAGCTTGCCGAGAGAAACCGGCTGCCATTCGTGCATTTGCGAAACGTCAAGCACCACTCGGCGAAGGACTTCGATGAAAGCGCGCACCTGTCCCAGTGCGGGGACTTCGACATGTTCACCATCGTGAAAGCCCTCTATGAGGAAGGATTCGATGGATATATCCGTCCTGACCACGGTAGGATGATATGGGGCGAACAAGGGCGCCCCGGCTACGGCCTCTACGACAGGGCGCTCGGCGCCAACTACATCCTCGGCCTGTGGGAAGCCATCGATAAAATGGAATGTCGCAAAAGCGCAAAATCGTGGATCTGAAGTTTGATCAATAATCATTTGATCAATAATCATTTGAATTATTCGGTATAAGGACTGGGCGGAACCTCATGCTTGAAGCGGTAAATTTATCGAAAGATTA
Organism: Synergistaceae bacterium; assembly: GCA_031267575.1. NCBI lineage: Bacteria > Thermotogati > Synergistota > Synergistia > Synergistales > Synergistaceae > Synergistaceae bacterium. The sequence goes on from JAIRYN010000073.1 coordinate 69,023, forward strand.
TGGTAAAAATTTGGCCGTCGAAGACGTTACCTTCACGATAAAAGAGGGAGAGACCGTTGGGTTGATAGGCAAAAATGGCGCTGGTAAATCCACCGTTATGCGGATGCTAACCGGCTACGTCGCGCCATCGCAGGGACATGTTCGCGTCTGTGGCGTTGATATGGCGTCAAATCACGCCGCCGCTGCCCGTCATATCGGGTACATGCCGGAATTTCCGCCGCTGTACGCCGATTTGACCGTGGGAGAGCACCTCGTGTATGTGGCTTCTCTGCGTGGAATTCAAGGAAAGCCTGCCCGCGAGGAAATGGAAAGGGTCTGTAACATGGTGGGAATTTTGAACGTTCGATCTAGACTTGTAAAAAACCTCTCCAAAGGTTACCGCCAGCGTGTTGGTTTCGCGTCCGCGATGGTGGGCTCTCCCAAGTTCATGCTGCTGGACGAGCCCACTGCGGGATTGGATCCGCGCCAGATCGTGGAGATGCGGGAGTTGATCGCTTCCATGTCTGGCGCCGTGTCGTTCATGATTTCCTCCCATATCCTGCCGGATATTGCGTCCACGTGTTCGAGGATATTGATCCTGCACGACGGCCACGTGGTGGAGGACGGCGCGCCAGACGAGATCGCGCGCAGGCATTTCGACTTAGGCGCCGTAGAGGTGGAGACGAGCGGTTCCTCGAACGCTGCTCGTAAAATCTTGTACGATGTAGTACCGGACGCTCTCGTCGTCGAGGAATGCCTACCCGGAGGAGTCACCCGTTTCAAAATATCGGGGCGAGTTTCGCGGGAACGGACGTCGGAGGACGGACTTGAATTTCGGGCGCGTATCTTCGAGGCCTTTGCTCATGGCGGTGGCTGTAAAACGGCTCTGGTGACGCTGCGACAGTTGGAAAAGAGTCTGGAAGATATCTTCATTGAGATAACGAGATAACACGGCGCGTTTGATGACCGGTACGTTTCAAAAAGAACTCAGGCTCTATTTTTCGACCGCTTCGGGATACGCCTTCTTCGCCGTCTTCATCGTGATTGCAGGCGCTCTTTTTATCGTTGCTAACCTGATGCCCGCCGACGGTGACATCAAGTCGTTTTTTTCGTCGTTCTTTCCATCCGTCAATTTCATGATCCCGATACTTACCATGAGACTCTACGCCGAAGAGCGCAAGACGAGAACGGACGAGCTTCTGCTGACTTCCCCGGCTGGAGTGGCGGTGGTCGTTGTTGGGAAGTTTCTGGCGTCCTTGTTCGTGTTTGTCGCTTGTCTCGCCGTCTCCGCCGTCTTTCCTCTGATACTCGCTGGTTGCGGAGCGCCTCCGTCCGTCGAATCCGTTGGCGGGTACGTTGGTTTGGTTCTGCTTGCGTCGGCGCTGATCGCTGTGGGTCTCTTCATATCGACTTGCTCCGAAAACCAAATTGTGTCCGCCATCCTGACCTATGCCGTTTTCTTCGCCCTCCACCTGGCGAGTGGAGCCCGATCTCTGGCAGGCGGCGGAACACTGGGCGAGACCTTCTCGTTCTCTTTCTCCTTCTCGTTCTTCTCTTTGATCTTCTCTTTAATCTCCTCTTTGTCGCTGACGGGTCGTTTCATCCGGTTCGCCAACGGCCTATTCGATCCCTCCGGCGTTATTTTTTACTTTAGTGTCACGGTGTTTTTCTTGTATCTCTCCATCAGGCACATCGAGAGGGCGCGGATCGCCCCGGAGCGAAAGCACGCGAGTCGGACGATCTTCGCGCTGTCCGCGCTCCTCTTTATTCTGGTCAACTTATGTTCGTCCATTGCCGCCCAGAAGTTCGATCTCTCGATAGACATGACCGAGAACAGGCTATATGCGCTCTCACCCGCCGCGGTGCAGGCCGTGAACTCCCTCGCGTCTCCGATTACGGTAACGGTGGTCTCGGACGAGGAAAGTTTTCCCGATGTTTTGAGCGAGATGTTGAGACGCCTCTCCCGCGCGTCCCGTCACGTCGGCGTGCGGTACGCCGACCCCTACGAGAATCCGCTGTTGATCGACCATTACCGCCAACTGGGGTATGCTCCCGACGTTTCGGATATTCTCGTCGAAGGAGAAAGGGGCATCCGGCTCATCAAATATGGGGACCTATTTCTCCGAAGAAACGGGGATATTTACGGAATCCAGCTCGAACAACAATTGGTGAACGCCGCTCTGGCCGTTTCGTCAGGCACCAGCGGGACCCGGCGCAAAGCGGTCTTTACCTTCGGCCATGGGGAACGTTCCTCGTCCGCCCTGCGAAACTTGTTCTCCTCTAACGGTTTTAAATTGAAAGACATCTACGCCGGTTCTGGAATCGATGGAGACGTGAATGTGGCGGTCATAGCCGGGCCCTCCAGAGATTTCACTCTAGAGGAACGGGAAGCGGTCGGAGCGTATCTCTCGAAAGGTGGAAAAATCATGGCGTTCATTGGGCCGGGGGAGTCGCCGTTCGTCAATCTAGGAGCTCTCCTTGCCGAATGGGGAATAGTGCTCATGGACGGAGTGATTGTCGAGGAACGCGCTTACGCGGCTGGTAGTCCAACAAACGTTATTCCGCGGTACGCCCCTCACGAGATTAATTTGTACTTCGCCAAAAACCCGTATTACGTCGTGATGCCCGTGCCTCGGGGGATCGAGGTAGACGGGGATAAGACGGGAATATATGGAACTCAGGCGCTTCTTTCCTCGACTTCCGATTCTTTTGTCGCGGGTATCGACGGGGAAAGCAAAGCCGGGCCGTTCTCCCTGGCGGCTCTCTCGGAGCGGAGCGTCGCGGGGGGCGCGCGGGCGGGCCTCTTTGTCGCGGGTTCCGTGGAGATGTACGCGGACAATATCATGGAGACGCCCTCCTACGCCAACAACGGTTTTTTAGCCAGAACCCTAGAATATTTGATGAATTTAGTGAATGTAGCGGATTCGAACGCCCTGACAGGCGCTGCCGCCTTTTCCATACCTCCTAAGACTATCGCTCCTCCGGTAATAGCGGTCCCTCGGAGTGTGCTGACCGCGACAACCACCGTCTTCCTCTTCGTGCTTCCTCTGGTGGCCCTGTCTGGAGGGGCGCTGATTTGCGCGACGAGACGGCGCAGATGAGAAAAATGCGATTGGGAAAAATGAGATGAAGAAAACGACTCAATACTCCAGGATTTACGATAGTGACAGGAGGACGATCATTGCGTTATCATCCGCTTGCGCTTTGTTCGCGATTCTGGCCTTTCTGCTCGCGCGCTACGACCCCTACGACTACGACCCCTACGACATGGAAGAGAGCGCGACTCCTCTCGAGATAACCAAGATCGAGGTAATGGAGGTAACGGCCTTCCCGCCCTCGGAAATCGGCGCGATAGCGGTCACCAACGTGTTGACGTCCTATGGCCTCATGAACTATCCAACTGAAATAATGGTAATATCCAACGTTTCTGGAGACTGGAGCCAATCCGATTTGAGGGCTTTCGTCTACGCCGCCTGCCATTTGACGGCCTCCAGACGGCTGCCAGACGCGTCGCCAGCCGAATACCTCGGATCAGGCACGGACAGCCCCCTGGCCAAAGTGACTCTCATCAAGTCAGACGGTACGAGGGTAAATTTTTCCATCCTGAGCCGGAACGAAACCAGTGGGGAATACTACCTTTTTTTCGAGGAGCAACAGATTCTCTGCATGATCACCGCCGCGGACGCTGAAATTTTTCTGCAAGATGAGCGTGCGTTTCTCTCCCATCCCATCTTTCCGGCGATCAGTCTGGAGGACATTGGCCGAGTATCGGTGGTCTCCGTGGATTTTTTGAGACCGAGCGACGGGCGTGATTATACGGTGGAGCGCGTCGGAAACGCGTTCTTTGTCACCAGCCCGATATTGCGGAGAGTCTCGACGAGCGCCGTGATGGAGACGTTGCTACGCCCGTTGTCCTCTATACGCTCAAACTCCAACGAGCCTGAAAACGATCTGGAAGGCACCGGGTGGGATTTGCGCATTCTCATGGCCGCCGACGGAACGGAATACGCGGCAACGGTAGTTACGCGCGACGGGCGCGTCGTTGTGAAAGACGAAAAATCTGGGAGAGCCTTCTCGTCGAAAACGGTCACGCGACCGGCGTTTTACGGCAGCTATATGTCGATTGTTGGATCAAGGGCCGTTTACTATCCCGCCGGGGATGTGTCGCGGCTGCGTGTGGAGTGGGGAGAGAAGTCGTTTTCGGCGGATAGAGGCGAAAACTGGGAGAGTGGCGGGGATTCGGGCGCCAAAGCCATGCGGGTTTTAAGAGCGTTGAACGGCCTCGAAATTCTCTCCGTAGCAGTACCTCGAAGCCGGGAGGATATGAGAAAGGATTTGGAAGAAGATCTGTTCCGCGTTACGCTCGACTTGACATCTGGGGAGACGGACACGATAATTTTTGTTCTCGCGGACGCGGGCCTTCGTCACGTCGTAGTGAATGGAATTGCGAACTTCGCCACGTCCGAGGCCGCTTTCGAGCGTCTGAAAAACGCGACGTCGCATTGACATGCCGCAATGATGTGTTAATATTTAAAGTGTCTCAAATAGCTGATCTTAACTTAAAGAACTCAGGAGGGAATGACTAATGGGAAAGTCGTCAAAGGTACTCGTGTGTTTAGTTGTGTTTGTTTGTGCGGTTGTGGCGTTTTTTTCCGTTCCCGCTTCGGCGGCGGACACGAAACTCACGCTTTGCGGAACGAACGGAGTCGGAGATACTCAGTCTATGGCTCATGAGGAATTGGCGAAGCGTCTCAACGCGCTAGGCGGCTGGGATGTGAGCGCGATGGTCTCCTCCGAGATGGGGAGCACGGACGATGTCACCGAACAGGCGATCAACGGCGCGGCGGTGACGGCGGCGTCGGATCCTTCGAGGCTGGCTGCCTATGTTCCTGAGTTCGGTATCCTGATGATGCCTTATCTTTTCAATGACTATTCGCAGTTGGATACCCTGATGGACACGGAGCTGTACAAGGGCTGGAAGGAAAAATTCGTCGAGCACGGCCTGGTTCTTCTCACCAATAACTGCCTCACCGGTTGGCGCAACTGGGTCACGAATAAGGAAATCAACAAACCCGCCGACTTGAACGGCTTGAAAATCCGCACGATGGGGAACGCGATTGCCATCAACTCCGTCAACGCTATGGGGGCCGTCGCGACTCCCATGAATCAGAACGAGTGCTACAACGCCATCGCCACGAAGGTTATCGATGGGGGCGAGTGGCAGCTTCCGACGGTTTACTCCTCCAAATTCTACGAAGTGTGCAAAAACATCAGCCTTTCTCAACATTTCTTGCTGACGGGCTCCATTGTTACTGGCACGAAGTGGTTCGACTCATTGAGCGATGTTCAGCAGGCCCAGTTGTCCGAAAACGCCGTTCAGACGTACAAAGATAACCAGGCCATCGTTATCGAGTACGAGAAGAAATATCTCGAAGAGATGGAGAAAACTTATGGAGTCAAGGTGGTCACCCCAGATCGTGAGGCGTTCAAAGCCGCCACGGCGAGCCTGTACTCCGACAAGGCCACCACGGGTGGAGCGGATTATGAGGCCATCCGGGTCGAGCTCTACAAACAACTGGGCATCAATTAAAATTACTCAATTAAAATTACTCAATTAAACTTACATGGAGGAATTTAAGTGGAAGACAAACCCTTAGTCGCGTGAGAGGCGAATAAGGGAGTGATACGATGGGCGGCATAGACTGACTGAGATAAAAAAAGTTGGATATGCCGCCTCGTTTTATATCGAGAAAACCGTGGGTGATGAGATGTTTCAAACTTTTTACAAGGTCTATTGCAGGCTGGAGGAAATCATTACTGGCATCGGTTTCACCGCCATCGTGGGGTTAACGTTTATGAACGCCGTTTTGCGCGTGGTGGGGCGACCCATCATTTTCGCCGATGACATAAGCCTGTTGCTGTTCGGTTGGGTGGCGTTTCTGGGTGCCGACGTGGCGCTTCGGTATTCCCGGCTCGTCGGTATGGATATATTGGTCAGCAAATTTTCGCCGAAGATACAGAAATGTTTTCAAATATTAGTCTACGCCATCATGCTAGGAGCTCTCGCTTTATTCGCCATCAAGGGCTACCAACTGGCCTTGGGTAATTGGAGACGGCAGTTCAACACGCTACCCATATCGTATGGATGGGTGTCGCTGAGCCTTCCCGTGTGCAGCGTCCTCATGATCTTCACAATACTGATCAAGGGCATCAAAGTGATATCGCGCTTCCAGGATGATAACTACAACGTAAAAAAAGACAACGCGGACCTCGTGGGCGAGGAATATACCGGGATAGCGCCGGGCGAGACGTCCCGCAAAAACGAGGTGGCGATATGACGGCTCTTATCGTGACGTTTATTATACTGGTACTCATTAATACTCCTATAGCTTTTGTGATAGGGATCGCCGGAGTGGCATGGTTTTACGTACATCCAGAGTTTCCGATGGCCATAGCGGTGCAACGCGTGATTTCCCAAACTCAGTCTATCCCCTTCCTAGCGGTGCCATTTTTCATCTTCGCGGGTAACCTGATGAACCGCACTGGGATAACGAGGAACCTGATCGGTTTTTCCAGAGTGCTGACACGCAACATGACAGGTGGGATCGCTCAAGTATCCGTCTTGTTGTCGACCCTTATGGGCGGGGTATCGGGTTCAGCCGTGGCCGACGCGTCGATGGAGGCTAGGATTCTTGGGCCCGAGATGATCAAACGCGGCTATTCGAAGGGTTACGCCGCAGGCGTTATCTGTCTGACATCTCTGATAACCGCCACAATTCCCCCGTCGCTGGGGTTCATTTTGTATGGGTTTGTGGGGGGCGTGTCGATCGGGAAACTTTTCATAGCCGGTATTATTCCAGGGCTTATGATGATGGTGGTTTTGATGTTTACCGTGTCCGTAACTGCAAAGCGCAGAAAATACGATGTGCCGCCTCCCGGCACAAAACCACCCAGTGGGGCGGAAATACTGCGCGAGCTGAGGGCGGCGATTTGGGCCCTCATATTTCCGCTAATCCTGATTATTGGGATACGATTCGGCTTGTTCACCCCGACGGAGGCTGGGGCTTTTGCGGTGGTATACGCGCTCTTTGTGGGTATTTTTGTCTACAAGGAACTGACGTGGAAAGATTTCCTCGCGGCTTTAAAGGATTCCTTCATCGACAACGGCGGCATCATCCTCATTATCGCGTTGTCCGGTATTTTCGGCTACTCGCTCACCGTGGAAAAAACCCCGGCTATGTTGGGTTCTCTGCTCTTCGGCATCTCGTCGAACCCACAAGTGCTGATGGTGATTATCGTGTTGTTCCTCGTGGTTTCCGGCATGTTCATCGACAGCAACGTCAACATTCTTTTGCTGACTCCAATTTTCTTGCCCGTGCTGACTCAGATGTCCGTGGACCCGGTCCACTTCGGCGTCTGCATGATGACGGTGGTCACCATGGGTTGCATGACCCCGCCAGTGGGAACCGCGCTCTATACGGTGTGTGATATTCTGGACTGTCCCATAGAGGAGTATTTTATCGAGACCATGCCGTTTTATGCCGCGGTCATCGGCCTCGATATTATCCTGATCTTTATTCCTAGTGTCGTAATGTGGCTTCCCAACCTAGTGTTCGGCTAGGATAACGGGAATACGCCGGATAATACAAAGGGTGTAAACAGTTCGATTGAAATATGACTGAAATATGACTGAATCTATGTTAATATATGTAATTATGAATAGATTAGAGCAGTTGTCACTATCGGTTCGGGAGTGGACGTGTCCGCAATGCGGCGTACATTATGCCCGAGACGTGAACGCAGCGGTTAGTTTAAGAAATTACGCCGTGAGTTCCACGGTGTCAGCCTGGTGTCAGTCTGTGGAGAGGAAAGCTCTGGCCGTCGTCGCGAGATGGCGGTGAAACTGGCTTCAGTGAAGCAGGAAGTCAGCTTTGAATCTGTTTAGACAGATGTGAATAGGTCTGACGGAACGGAAATACAAAAGAGATACCGCGACGGAGCTGATATTCGTCGCGGTCGGTCATTTAGGACGCGGCTCTTGTGGCTCTTCTGAATTTCGTGGTTGGCAAATGTCTTGTGTTGTCTGCGTTTGATAAAGCATCCAGACTTTGCGGTAAAAGTCCAAGGAGAACACGAGGAGACTTAAAATGAGCGGTCCCACGAACAATCCCATAAACCCCCAGGCGGCCAGCCCTCCGAAGGCTCCGAGAAAAACCAAGAGCGTGCTCATATTGGCTTTGCCCGATATGAAATAGGGGCGTAGGAAATTATCCACGGTACTGACGACGCAAAGCCCCCATAAGATCAAAATAAGAGCTTTCTTATTGTCCCCCACGAGAAAAAGATAAATGGCGCCAGGTATCCAGACTGTGGGTGTTCCCACGAAGGGGATCATCGCCAGAAGCGCCATCAAAGCCCCTGCCAGAAGAGGGCTGGACAAACCCACGAACCACCAACCTATAGCTCCCAACACGCCCTGAACGCCTGCCGTAAGGACCACTCCAAAGACAACGGCCCGCAGAACCACTCCCGTGCGGCGCATGAACTCATCCCGCTCATCACTCATCAGAGGAATGATGTCCTTAAAGTATTCCAAAAGCACGTGACCGTCCCTCAACAAAAAATAAAACGCGATGAAGATGATGATCTGATGGTAGGCCAACGTGGCTATGTTGCCCAAGAAGTTTCGAGAAAGACGAACCATCGTCGAGGTGGTCCAACTTACGAGCTGTTGGATTCCGTCTTTCAGCAAAGGATATTTCTCGAACATGGGTAAAAGTTCCCTCACCAGTACATCGGGAAACAGAGCATCTAAAGACAATCCTTTGGAGGCGTCGATACCCCCCACCAGATCTACGAGCCTTCCAAAAAGCCGGATCGCCTCCCGTGAGGTCACCACACCCGCCGCCATCGTAGGAGCAACTAAGAGCACGATCATCAAAAAAGTGACCAATAGGGCGGCCAGGCTATTGCGCGTCTTCCCGACGATGCTCAAAACGCCGAGAAAAGCGGGGTAAAAGATAAACGCCAGAAGAATCGCCCAGGAGAGAGGACGAAACAGAGATAAAAGCGTCGTATACGCCAAAAGCGCGATAGCGAGAAACAAGAGGGCGACCGGCAAAATCCATCCTTTAAGCTGCTGTACCATGTTATGCTCCTCGTTGTTTTTTTCTAATATCATTATGAACGTCTTCTCTCCTTTCCAAAGCAGTCGTTTTGCGCTACATTGCTGTTTTGACATACTCCTACGACTAAAGTTGTGGGTTTCTAAGATCGACAAAGACAGCCGACTTAAACCGGTCTTACGTCTTCTTCTTTAAGAGTGGATGCCCCCACTCTGAGAATATTTACAGTCACATTAATATCCCGGTCATGTTCCGCCCCGCATCTCGTGTTGATAAGCCATATAAGGAGTTTAACATGAAAGTAGACATGTGGTAAGAAACCAAATACAAAACAAACACCGACAACGGCAACGTTGCGATTCTCATCCAACAGCTGAAGCCGTTGGATGAGAATCGCTTTATCGTAACGTAACAGTTTGTATTTTTCAGTTTCGATAGTCTTTGAAAACATAGGGTGAGGTCATGAGGCCCAACAATCCCGCATAACTCAGAGAAAAACACGCCTTATCACCCCATTTCCAAAGCGTCGAGGCATTTGTGACGCTCGCGTCCGTGACATCTAAAATCGTGTGATCGCTGGAGCCTCCCAGCACTTGTACCCCGGCAGAGTATGGAGTGAGGGCCTCCGTGGGAACGTCTTGACGTCCTATCGCGACAATGGCTCGGCGGCGCGGTCCCTTGTCCTCGAAAGTTTGCAGATTTCCGAAGGCGTCCGCTCCCGTCTCCCCTTCGGGCAACGACGGCTTGACCCGCGCTTCTACCACCTCCGCCTCCAAGTATGCCGTGTCCTGACGCAACCAGGGGACTGACCGGCGCCAGGAGACGTCTTGACCTAACAGAATCGCCTCGCCCACGCGTAGATGATTCACGCCTGAAGGCAACTCTCCGCGCTCAAGCAGAGCTAGGGAGGAAGTGGATCCGCCGGAGCAGATGTGAACATCGTAACCCAGTTCGCTCGCTAGAGTCTCCCGTGCCAAGCACAAACGGCGAAGAGCGGAGGCGCTGGGCAAAACGCCAGCGAAACATCCAAAATTGACTCCTACTCCCTGAAGAACCACGCGGGGCGTTTTTTTCAAAACCGCGACAAAGGATTCTAATTCCCCTACGTTAGTAGAGACGCAAGGCCACGCATTTATATCGGCCGTGGTTTTTGGGGTATCTAATAAAATCCCCTCACGCCGGTCGCCGAGGTCGAACATCAAGATCACTTTGTGGGTCATACCCAGGGTTTTGCAACAATCATCTAAAGCCTCCACACTTTCCGGCATGGAGACCAGAGAAGAATCCACCCACCGGACTATCTCCTCCAACTCACTTTTCATGGGGATTCGGAGCAATGTCCGAGGAACCTGAGGAAAAGCCTCCTTCAAGCGCTTCAGATTCTGAAGGCGGCTGTCCGCGAAAGAAGCGCATCCTCCTTCGAGCATTGCGCCTGCCACTCGCAAGTCGGCACAGACACCCTTTACCACGCCCGCTACCTCCACTCCCTTGGATGCGCAAAATTTCACCACCCGCGACGCGTTTTCGGTAATACAGTCAAGGCGCAGAATCAGACGAGGCCAGTGCTCTTTCATCATACCTACTCAAATCTGCCTAAACACACACTAACCGACCTTGGTTTTCGGTAAATGTGCCGTATTTTGGGTTTTGTTTATGCTGCTTCCGAATTCTAAAATATTTATTCATTTTAAATATTATCCCACAGGTTTAGGTATATTTCAATACACTGCTAAACAACCCTGTTGTTTTTATCCACAACACATAATCAACACACAATAGAGAAACAAAAAAATAGAGAAACAAAAATATTGAGGATATACGACGCCCCTGAACTTTTAGGCACTGTTTTCTAGTTCACGCGAGTCTCTGTGTTTTCTGGGCAGCGACCTACTCGCCACGATATCTGAGCCGGTTCCGCAGACATTTTTTATCAATGTCGCCCCGATCTCTATCGGAGCGTCTACCGTCAATTGGGCGACTTCTCTCGCGACGTCGAAAACTTTCGACAAGGGTAACGGGGTTTTACTGCGTGTCGGACAAAGCGGCAATAAACCTCCATTGACTCTCACGGTCGACGTGAACGTGCGGACAGGATTAGCGACCTCGCTGCGGGCGTATTTTTCGCCCAATGGACACGTATTACCCTCGACGCTCAAGACCTCGGCGCCCTCCACCGTGACGCTTAAAGAGCAACCCACAGGGCACGAGACGCACAAAAATTTTTTAACGCAACTCATTCTTTATAGCACCTCCAGGCCGACCGTGATCCTTGTCACATCGGACGCGAGGGATTTCAACTGGCTCGCGCTCAATTTTATCTCGTTCATTTCTCCTGGACGGGCATAACGAAGCCTTTGGGAAAAAAGCCCAGGCTCGGCGTATAGCCGACATTTGCTCTCTACAGGGCTTCCGACTCTCAGATAGACTGTAACATCGTCCTCGCCAGTGAGCGTCTGAGGGGAGACCACGCGGACGTTGTTTTCGGGAACGATCTTAAATTCACGCTTCGCATTTTCGAGGCGTCCCATAGCGTAACGGGCGGCGTATTTACCCGCGCGCTCGCCTTCGCGGCTCACAAAGTCGACCAAATCGTAGACCACGACCACGTTGCCGGCGGCAAAGACGCAATCTTCGCTGGTCTGCATCCATTCATTGACGATCGGACCTCCGGTTATCGGCTCTATCGCGATGCCCGCCATGCGTGAGAGCTCGTTCTCAGGTATCAGGCCGACCGCGAGAAGCAAAGTGTCGCAGGTCACGAATTTATCGCTACCGGGAATGGGCTGCCTGTCTGGCCCCACCTCCACGACCCCGACGCCTTCGAGGCGGCCTCTACCGCGCAGCTCGCAGACGCTGTGGTTGAGATAATAGGGAATACCGAAATCGTCGAGGCATTGCGCTATGTTGCGACGAAGGCCGGATACCCACGGCATGATCTCGAAAACTCCGACGACTTCTGCCCCTTCGAGAAGCATACGGCGCGCCATGATCAGGCCAATGTCGCCGGTTCCCATGATGACAACCTTCGTTCCCGGCATGAAGCCCTCCATATTGACAAAACGCTGCGCTGTACCGGCCGTGTAAACCCCCGACGGTCGGCTGCCGGCTACACCCAAAGCGCCCGCGGGGCGCTCACGGCACCCCATCGCGAGAACCAGGGATTTCGCCTCGATTTGTTCTATCCCGCGTTCGGGTTGCATCGTCCAGAAAGTGACGGTTTTTCTGCCGTCCTTTAGAACGGGCTTGTCCATCTGGAATACCATCGTATTGAGGCTGAACTCGACTCCCGCCTCTCGGACGCGCGTCAAATAGCGATGAGCGTACTCAGGACCGGTAAGCTCTTCCCCGAAGGTATGTAGTCCAAAGCCCGGATGGATGCACTGCTGAAGTATTCCGCCCGGTTCCCAGTCGCGCTCGAAGACGACGACGCGCTCGGCGCCTTCGTTTCGCGCGGCCGCGCCAGCGGCCAAACCGGCCGGGCCCGCTCCGATAATCGCTACATCGACCTGTCTCGCCGCGCTCATGATTGCCGCCTCGATGGCATCCGTTCTGATGGCATTCGTTCTGATGGCATTCGTTCTTTGGTCTTACCTGTCAACATATAGGAATCTCCTCCGTGACGCGTTATTTCGATCGGAGCAACGCCCAATTCTCGCGCCAATATCTCCACAACTCGTGGTGCGCAAAAACCGCCTTGGCAGCGTCCGGTACCTGGGCGCACCCACGTCTTCACGCCCGCCACGGTGCGCGCTCCTCGCCTTATAGCCTCGACAACTTGAGCTTCCGTAACGCTTTCGCAACGGCAGACGATTTGCCCCCACTTGGGGTCGGTTTTTGCCAGATGTTCTCGTTCTTCCATCGTCAACTCGGAAAATCTCGGTATATGACGGCGTTCCGGCACAAATTTCGGATTGGGTTCAAATTTTACGAGATCTCCCAGGGACTCTTTCATCATATCGACGACATGGAGCGCTATTGCCGGAGCGCTTGTAAAACCCGGCGACTTGATACCGGCCACGTTTATAAATCCTCTCGGACGATCCAGCGCCTTGATGTAAAAATCCTCTTTGTCGCTGTTGGCCCTGACCCCCGCAAAATTGGTTATCGCCATATTTCTGGGGATACCAGGAACGAGCCTCACCGCACCTTGGAAAATTTCCTCCAATCCAAGCCGCGTCGTGTCTCTGTTCTCTCTGTCTTCCTGCGCGACCGCGCTCGGACCTACCAAGAGGTTGTCGTCCGCCGTTCGCGCCACTGTAACACCCTTACCCTTGTCGGAGGGACAGGAGAAAAAAAAGGACTTCACCATATCGCCCACGCTCTTGTCGAAAATAAAATACTCGCCACGGGTCGGCTGTATGGTGAAACTGTCATCCCCAGCCATGCGAGAGATGAGGTCCGAATTCACTCCGGCCGCGTTGACGACCACACGCGCGGTAAAGTCTCCTCGTTGTGTCGAAACACCGCGGATCCGTGCGCGCTCTCCATTTTTGCTTTCCTTGCTTTTATCAATTCCATCAAGTCTACCAATTCCATCAAGTCCATAAATTCCGTCAAATAGAAGTCCCGTGACCTCCGTCTCCATAAACAGATCGACGCCGTTCGTCCGAGCGTTATCGATAAAGGCGAGGGAAGCCTCGAAGTTGTTCACGATCGACGCCGTTGGAGACCAGAGCGCCGCCGTTATTTCGCGCGAGGCGTGGGGCTCTCGGCCGCGCAGAATCTCCCCATTCACGATCTCCAGTCCAGGCACGCCATTGGTCTTTCCATAGCTCAAAAGCATCGTCAAGTGTTTCTCTTCCTCCGGGCCTATAGCACATACGTATGAGCCGCAGTTATGGTATTTGAAATCGAGTTCCTCATGCAATGTTTTGTACAATTTGTTTCCCCGCGGACAAAAACGGGCTTTCTGCGTCCCCGGTTTGTCGTCGAAACCACCGTGAATCATTGAGCTGTTCGCCCGACTCGCTCCATAGGGTATATCCGATGCCCTTTCGAGCACGGCGACCCTCAAAGCGTAGCGAGACAGTTCTCGCGCTATGGTACCCCCGCTTATCCCGGCTCCTATAACAATCACGTCATAATCAGCAGATTGGCACAATTCCAACCCCCCTCAGTGGTCCAAAACTTAGGCCGTGGGAAATCCCCACGGCCTCAATCAAACGAAAAAACGGTTCTAGTCTAGCCAGCCCTTGGCTTTTTCGATGGCTTTCTTCCAGCCTTTGTAGTCTTTCTCTCGTTTCTCGTCGGAGATTGCGGGGGAGAAAACGACATCTTGGGCCCAGTTGGCGCGGAGGTCGTCGAGGTTCTCCCAGAACCCGACCGCAAGTCCTGCCGCGTAGGCCGCGCCGAGAGCTGTCGTCTCGTTGACAATCGGTCGAACGACTTTTTCTCCCAAAATATCGCTCTGGAGCTGCATCAGAAGATTATTTTTAACCGCGCCGCCATCCACTTTGAGTTCGGCGAGAGAAACGCCAGAGTCCTTGTTCATGGCCTCCACGACGTCGCGAGTTTGGTAACAAATACTCTCCAGCGTGGCACGGATAATGTGCTCCTTACGCACGTAACGGGTGAGTCCAGCGATTATGCCGCGCGCGCTCATATCCCAATAGGGCGCGTAAAGTCCGGAGAACGCGGGAACGAAGTAAACTCCGCCGGCGTCGTCCACTTTGTTCGCCATATATTCGCTATCAGGTGACTCATCGACTATTTTGAGATTATCGCGCAACCACTGAACCGCCGCGCCGGTGATAGCGATAGAGCCCTCTAGAGCGTACACGCACTTGCCCTCTTCAAGGCTGTATCCGGCCGTGGTGAGGAGGCCCTCGTTGGATGCGGCGGGCGTCTCTCCGATGTTCATCAGCATGAAGCAGCCGGTCCCATAGGTATTTTTGGCGTCTCCTTTGTTGAAGCAGGCTTGCCCGAAAAGCGCCGCCTGCTGGTCGCCGAGGTCGCCGGCTACGGGGATGACGGCCCCGAAGGGGCCACTAGCGATAGTTTCGCCGTACACCGCGCTCGATGGTCTAATAGTCGGTAGCATCTTAATAGGAACGTCGAGGAATTTCGCCATTTCCTCGTCCCATTTTAGGGTTTTTATATTCATCAAAAGAGTACGAGAAGCGTTCGAGACGTCGGTCACGTGCACGCCGCCGTTTGGTCCGCCGGTCAGGTTCCAAATGAGCCACGTATCGATGTTGCCGAAAAGAAGCTCTCCTTTCGCGGCTCGCTCTCTCGAACCTGGGACATTGTCCAGTATCCATTTGATCTTCGTTCCAGAGAAGTAAGGACTGATTAGAAGTCCGGTATGGTCTTTGACTTTGCCGCGTCCTTTCTCATCCTGTTCCCATCCGGGCGCGTTCTGCCACTCGGCGCAAAAATCTTGGGTTCGCATACACTGCCAGACGATGGCGTTATAGATCGGCTTGCCGGTCGCTTTTTCCCATATGAGCGTCGTCTCGCGCTGATTGGTGATACCGACGCTCGCTATCTCATCGGTGGAGATATTGCCCTTTCTCAGCGCGCCTTTGACGACATTCTGGACGCAAGACCATATTTCAGCAGCGTCGTGTTCCACCCAACCCGGTTTCGGAAAAATTTGGGTATGCTCTAACTGATCGGAAACTACGGGAAGTCCTCGCTTATCGAAAACCATACAACGCGAACTCGTCGTGCCCTGGTCGATAGCAACGGCGTATTTTTTCTCGGACATTTCACTATCCCTCCTGAATTATTCTTGTGAAAACAAGACAATAACAGAAATACTGAACCGCTTGGATAGCACCTATTTCTTTATTTTCTAGAAGCCAGCTTTTCTAGAAGCCAGCGCCTCCCCAGAGCAAGTAGGATACGATCGCGGCCGTGAGCGGTCCCCCCGTCGCTATACAGAGCCCATAGCTCCAGTCGTTGGTCCCCTTGCCAGGGATAGGCAGGATAGCGTGCGCGATACGTGGTCCCATATCGCGAGCCGGGTTCAAAGAATAGCCGGTCGGACCGCCGCACGCGGCACCAAGCACAAAAATCAAACAACCCACGAAGAACGGGATCATGAAAACCGGGACTTCTCCGCCGCTTGTAGTCGTTCCCTGGAATATCGACTGTATACCCAAAATGAGAAGAACAGTGGAGATAATTTCTGTGATGAAATTCGCGAAGAAATTGCGACGAGCGGGACCGGTGCAAAATACGGCCAATTTGTCCCCTGGGTTTTCGGTCTCGGCCCAATGATTGCTGTAGAGCAGATAAACAAAGACACCGCCAATAACACCGCCGATCATCTCGGCGATGATCGTCGCGAGAACCTGCGGCATACCGCCGGGGTAAACGCCTCTGAGGCCTTTGAATAAAGTCACCGCCGGGTTGAGATCGGCTTCAGTGGCTCCAAAGGACCAGGCCATATAGATACCAAACATAACCGCAAAACCCCAACCCAAACAAATATGTACCCACCCAGCGCCATTACCTTTCGAATCCTTTAAAAGCAGACATGCTACCACACCGTCGCCTAAAATGATCAAAACCATTGTACCAAGTAGTTCCCCGATCAAATTCGGATACATGACAATTCCTCCCTAAAATTTTTTTGAGTTTCTTTGACCAAAAAAATTTTTGAGTCTGCACGACTAAAAATGCTCTTTTACGACAGGGCGGATTGATCTAAATCAATACCTCCTTTATATCCTATTGCCGAGCGCGAGAGCATTGAAGCACAAGAGAGTTTTGATTTAACTTTATTATACTTGAAGAAATTAGAAAAATAAAGAAATAAATTAACTTTTGAAAAAAAGATAAACAGTATAGTAAAGTAACCGCTCAAAACCCTTCCGCTCGATTTTCACCTAGCAAGGATTTTCATCAAACGGGCTCCGCCTCTATCAAACAGGCTCCGCCTCCATCAAACGGGCTCCGCCTCCATCAAACGGGCTCCGCCTCTATCAAACGAGCTCCGCCTCTATCAAACAGGCTCCGCCTCTATCAAACAGGCTCCGCCTCCATCAAACGGGCTCCGCCTTTATCAAACGGGCTCCGCCTTTATCAAACGGGCTCCGCCTTTATCAAACGGGCTCCGTCTCTATCAAACAGACTCCGCCTTTATCAAACGGGCTCCGCCTCTATCAAACGGGCTCCGCCTCCATCAAACAGGCTCCGCCTTTATCAAACGGGCTCCGCCTCTATCGAGCTCTGCCTCCATGAGCTTGAATAATTAAGAAAATAAAAAAACAAAAGCCCTTCCCGTTGCTCCAGGGGAAAGGCTCTTTTAATATCTTAAGACTCTTTCAATTCTTTGACTCGGTATTTTGACTTCGGGGAGATCAAGCCTACACTAGGCTCTTGACGTGCCTAGCCATCATCTTCTTACGACGAGTGGCCGTGTTGCGATGCATGACGCCTTTGACGACGGCCTTGTCGATCACGCTCTGGGCAACGTCGAAAGACTTTGTCGCCTCCGCTCCGTTTTTGGCTTCTACAGCCGCCAAAACTTTTTTGACAGCATTTTTGCAACGGGTCGTCCAGTAACGATTGTAAAGGCGGTTGCGCTCCGCGGTGCGAACGCGTTTTTCAGCCGATTTTTTATTGGGCATTTTGGAAATCACCTCCCTCTCCAAAAGAAAACACACATGAAAAAACGTTTTATTTCAATACTATTTCAAGACTATTTCAAGAAAATCTCATCATTTTAAGAAAATCTTATCATCATTATTTCATTAATTTCAATTTCAATTTATTTCAATTTCAAGAAAACCTCAAAATAATACTTTAGATCTCTTCCACAAAAATACGAAGATTATTTTAACATCCGTTATAATAGATTCGCAAGGTCATTTTACCGCGATTGCGGAACGACGAAAAAGTTTGTTGGCAAAAGAAATTCAGGTCTTTGATTTGAAATTTGGTTTGACGTAGCGGGATCAATCCGCCGAACAAACGAGCATAGAGGTGAAATCGTATTACGAACGTTTCGTTCGCAGATTTTTTCTCTCCTTCTGGTTCCTTGGCGCGTCGCTTTGAGGGATACGAACACAGACCGCAGCAGCTTCAGTTCGCTCAGGCAGTAGGAGCGTTTTTGCGCAATCCCTCCAAGTCGATTATGGCAGCTGAGGCGCCCCCTGGAGTGGGAAAGACTTTTGCTGTTCTCATCCCTGCTATCCTGGAGGGGGAAGACCGCCATATCCTCTTTCTCACCGCCAGCATTGCCTTGCAGGAACAGTTGATCAGTAAAGACCTTCCTAAGCTGAACGCTATTCTGGGGAAAAGTTTTTCCTATGGACTTCTGAAAGGAAGAGGCAATTACGTTTGCCTTCGAAAAGGCGCGTCCTTTGGAGGGGGCTACCTCCCCTTCGAGGGAACAGCCATCGACCTCGTCCGGTGGATCGAGGAGACCGAGACCGGCGACCTCTCGGAGTTGTCCCTGCCCGTCGGACACCCTCTGCTCACCCAAGCCTCCGCCAGCGCTAGCAGCTGTCTGGGGACCGCCTGCCCCTTTCGAGGACGTTGTTTTGTGACCCACGCCTTTAGGAACGCTCAGGACTGGCGAGTGATCGTTGCCAATTACCACCTTTTTTTCTCGCACATCATGAGCGGCGCGGGGTCTTTTCCCGTCAAGTACGACTGGTTGATCTGCGACGAAGCCCACCGCATTCCTGACGCCGCCCGCAACTCCGCCACGGTAGAGGCCGACGCCGAAAACGGCATGTCCCTTCTGAGAGCTCGAACACTTGCGGGGTTCGATTCCCTTTTTACAAAAGAAAAAGTTCCGACAGAACTTTTCAAAGAGCGGGCAACGGTTTGCCGAGAGTCGTTGGACACTTTGTTCGCTCTGACGGAGCTTCGTTGCCGTCAGGGCGAGGGTATCGTCGCTTGTGACGAAGAGCTGCTTCATAAAGGAGAGGAACTGACCCTCGGTTTTGAGAAACTCCTAGAGCCGCTGCGCGGATTGGAAGACCGATTTATGTCGGGGGGGTTCGAGAAGAGTTCCGACCTGGGAGAAGCCGCCTCCGTCATGAACTGGATCGACGAGGTGAACGAGTTCAAAAAAGCGGTGCTCTGGTGCCTGAAGGTGGACCAATTTCCAGGCTGGGGCTACTGGCGGGGAACGAACGCGCGAGGAGTGAGTGTCTTGGCGAGCGCCCCCGTGATGTGCGCGGAAATCATCCGTGGCGCTATCGAATCCGAGGCTCCAGAGAAAATCATCATGGTCTCCGCGACGTTGACCCTGGAGGGAGATTTTTCTTTCTGGTCCCGAGAAACCGGAATACAGCCTGATGAAACCCTCGTAGTGGCCTCTCCTTTCAATTTTGAAAAGCAAATGGAGATTTCGGTGGTGGATATCGGGATGCCTGTGGCAAGCCAAGGATACGATGACAAGATTTGCCGTATCATCGAGAAGCTCTGCGACGACAACGGAGGCAGCACCCTCGTGTTGCTTTCGTCCATGCGCCTTCTGCGCTCCCTGGCCGCCCTGATGCGAAAACACCAGCGGGGTTACGAGGTTCTCATACAGGGTGAGTCCTCTCAAAGAGATCTGCTTCAGCGGTTTCGCGAGGATAAGACCTCGGTGCTGATTGGCAGTGTTTCGTTTCGGGAAGGCGTGGATGTGCCAGGAGAGGGACTGACCCAAGTGATCATCGACAGAATCCCCTTTCCTCACCCCAACGACCCCTTGGTACAAGCCCGCAACATGCTGGAAGGCCGCAAAGCGTTTATGAAAACGACACTACCCAACGCCAAGATGTTTTTGCGACAAGCTGTCGGACGCTTGATCCGCAGCAGTGCAGACCGGGGACGCGTCGTGCTATTAGACGGACGCGCCTTGGACCGAAAAGAATGGAAAATTCTGGAAAGTCTCCCTGTTTGCAAACACCGTCGCCTTGCCGTCAAGGAATAAACAGCCATAGACAGCCACGGGAGCATTCAAAATGGACAGAAAACGGAAATAATGAGAAATGAGAAATGAGCAACCGAGAGCGAGACCTACAAATCCGCGCAAAAGAAGCGGGCAGTCCCTTATTGAGGTTTTGGTCGCGTTTTGCGTGTTGGCTTTGATCATTCCCTCGTCGATAGACGCTATCAGTCTCGTCTTTGCTGCGGAACTTCGCGTTTGTGAACGGGAACGGAAAATATCCTGCGCGGAATGGTGGTTCAACAGGCTGGAATCTCCTGTCTCTCAAACTCAGATTGACACGGCGCCCCGCGCGAACGAGTCGGGAACGATGCGTTTTGGCTGGGAGGTGGAGTTCTGTGAATACAACGCGTTTCGTATTACCCTCCGCGTCTCGAATGGTACGGGGCTCGACACGCCGTTCATCATGACTCGCGTTTATTGAAGAATTATAGAAGAATATAAATTAATTAATGAAGAATATAAATTAATGAAGAATATAAATGAAGAATATAAATAAGGAAGATCATGAAATCGAGAACCACGCGGCGTCTCGGCTTTACCCTCGTGGAGATTCTGATGACGATGACTCTCAGCGCCACGGTGGGACTTATCGTCATTCAGATTATCCAGCAGATCCTGTTTATGACGACAAAATCGTCGAATTACACCTTGGCTTGGGAAAGAGGACAAAATGTTTTGTCGATTCTTGATCCTCGTATATCGCACGTCGCTTTTGGAATTCCCTACGAGCGCGTGGGGGATCTCTTCCAAAAGTCTTTTGGAGGGGTTCCGGGAAAAAACGACGGACCGCCTCCCTCTAAGTGGTCGGATCGCGGGCCGGTTCAAATTTGGCGGGGAAAAACGCTGGATTCCCCGTCACTTTGGGATTTGGCGCCAGAGACGGATGGTGTTCATCGGGGACGAGGACTTGCCGTTCTTTACGCCGTGCCCTCCGCCCTGACCGTGAAACTGGCGGAAAATATACCCTTGCCGATGGACGCGGGGGTTACCGTCACGATAAAGTTGACGCCCAAGGAAAACTTGGAGAGGATTGGAGACCGGCTGCCAACCACAGCCAAAAACGACATGAGGTCTTGGGTGACTTTTCCTCTGACCGGTTTGCCTCTCTATACGAGCAAATACTCCAATAGCAACCTGACGATGCGTATACCGGAAGGATCCGGTCTTTCCTCGACGCTTTACCCTTACGACGAACTGCATTACCTGAGAGCGGAGCGCTTTCAGGTCAAAGACAGTACCCTGTACTCGGAAGAGCTATACACGTCATGGACAACTTTGGAACCCCTGCTGGAGGGAGTACTCGAAATGTGGTTTGAGTGGATGCCGTCGGAACGCCGCGTCGAGGCCTGGATCCTGGCAACGGGAGGAGGCGTTTCTTTCGGTAAGTCAAGCAGACCCGAAGAATGGCCGACCACCGCTCCTTGGCGCGCGGAGTTCGAGCAGCACGATATGGTCGTCGTGAGAAAATCGTGGCTTTTAGAAAACTTATAGACAACCGGTGCTGTAATAAGAACGCGGCACGGGTAAAGCAGGTCAAGATGGAGCCGCGTTGGCGGCGAGCCCATGCTTTGTCCTGGGTGGTGGCGTTGATGTTTCTGGCGTCGGTGTTACTTGGGGTGGAAGCGGCCCATTTGGGCTATTCTTTCGAGGTTATGGACATTTACTCGAAAAGGGCCGAAGCGCGGGCTGAACTTATCTCTTTGACAAATTTGGCGTCGAGATGGCTGCGAGCCGAGCTGAAAAACGGAATACGCCCCAGGGCCAAAGCGATAGAGTTCAACGAAAATTTGACAGATTTTAATTTATTGATTATTTTTTCGGCCGATGCCTTGGAGAAAATAGAAGGAGGAGTTCAGCTTTTCGACTTAGAGTACAATCCAGAGAACGTAGTGGAACCGGTGGCGGATCCTCTTTCTTTCCCGCCCTGTTTTCCGGGGGGATATTTGATTCGCGCGAGGCTCGCGAAAAAGGGACTGGCCCCCATTACGATGGAAAGTCTTTATGTTGTCACACCTTTTGACATCTTGGGAAAAGGGATTGTGTATATTTTGAAAGAAAAACCCTTGTATTGGAGAGAATTATTTCGCTAAAAAAATTTGTTTTCTTGATAAATCCCCTTTCGCAAAAAGAAGAAAACGTGTATTATAACCACACGTTTGGGGGTCTTTGAAGCATAATCAATGTCATTTACGATATGTTTCGATTTTGTGTCATGATTTTAAGTCATGATTTTAAGTCATAAGGAGGGGACTGAATGCCTTCCATATTTGCAAAGAAGGGAACCTCTAAAAATAAAGGACGTAAAGGTTCTAATTTTGCGGGATTGGCGCTTCACGGAGATTCTTTGCGATATTTAGAGCTGAGTGGCGGACGAGGATCCTTGAGAGTAGTCAAGCAGGAAATAGTGCCTATTTCTCGAGGGGCTATAATTAAAGACTCATTGGTGGACTTGGAGATGATCATATCTTCTCTTGAAAACCTCAAGTCGACGGTGGGAGGGTTTAGCTGTCCCGTGGTTTTAGGTGTGCCGTCGCGTGATGTGATTTTGCGCTTGGTCGAATATCCAAAGATGAGCATCGAAGACGTCAAAGAGGCATTGCAGTTCGAGTTCGATAAATATTTTCCTTATCCATATGCCGAGGCGGCGGCCGACGTAGCCGAAGTCGAGGTTCCAGCTCCTGAGGCGGCGGAGAAATCTATCGTTTTGGTAGCCACTTGTAGACAGCGCATTATCTATGACGTGGTGAGGGCCACGTCACGGGTGGGGATAAATCTAGCCGCGGTGGAGCCTATGAATGTGGCGTTTTTTAGGGCGGCGATCGGCCCAGATTCGCGGTCTGGTAGTTATTTTGTGGTGTTCGTAGAGCCGGAGAGCACCCAGATCATGCTGGGTTACAAGGACAACGGTATTCTCTTCAGATCTACGGCCGTGGATCTCACCGTTCGGGAAGTGAGGGACTCCGATGAAGGGATCATGCCTATCCTGAGAGACGTTCAGAACACGATCATTTTCGCAAGCAATCAATACAGAGGATTGGAACCCAATCATCTCATTTTGGGAGGCGTCGTGGGCAAAGATTCTCGATTGGGCACGCTGTTGGAGTCAGGAGCGTCCCTGACCGTCATTCCTCTGGACGTGTGGGATCTCTGGAGGACCCCCTCTTTAGTGGGTAACGTCAGTGGCTTTGAGGCCGCGTTTGGATTGGCAGTGAGGAATCTGCTATGAAGGTACAATTCGACCTTAGGCCAGCGAGTTTATTGGAAAAAGAACGCAAAAGGACTTCATTTAATATTATACGCTTGGCAGCGTCTATTCTTTTGTTTGTTTTTGTGGTGTCGACCGTCGGTTACATCACGTGGACGATCAGAGAAATATTCAAGCTGCAAGAGAAGCTCGACGAAGAACTCAGTGAGGTCGAGAGGATGGAGGATGAGCAGATGGCTCTCGCCGCTGAGATAAGTCGTCTCCGGCAACAGGAACAAACATATGCCAACACGCTCAAAATCATGCAGGACGACCTTCCCACCCTGGAGGTTTTGAATGCTTTCGGGGATGATATACAAGAGGGTATGGGGTTAAACACTTTTCGATTCACCAACCCAGCCCAAGGGGGAGGAACTATGGCGGTGCTGGACGCGACGGCCGCCAAGGAAGAAGATATCACCGCGCTGTCCAACAGCCTCCAAACTTGTGGAGTTTTTTCGTCCGTCACCATACCGACGATCAGGCGAGACGAAAAGACAGGGAGAGTTTCCTTTACGCTGAACTTGGTGGCGCTTCCCATCGGCCAAATCAACTCTTCCGGGAATTAATGAGGAAACGGGGGCGGACATGAACGACAATAAAGTCACTTGGGTAGGTGTCCTTTTTTCCTTTTTTTGCGCGGTCCTTATAGGAGGAGTCTGGTATTTAAACAATCGTTTGACGCAACTAAGCGAGGAATACGTTGGACTGGAACAGCGGAGGGGAGAACTCGATCAGACGATACTTTCTCTGATAGCCCAGAAAAAAGTGTTTTCGGAGGCGTTTGCTTCTTTTGAAAATTTCTCGGTCAACGCGGCGAGTGACGATGTAACTTTTTATGCCGATCTTCAACAGGTGGTACGGCAGGCCAGGGGGATCGAGATTCTCACGACGCAGCAGAGAGGAGTTAGAGATGGGCGCAGCTCTTACGCCCTGACGCTCCGGGGAGATTATTATTCCTTTACGCAGATTCTGGCGCACTGGCGCAACCTCAGGACGACGGTACGAGTTGCTGGAATGACCGTGACGGCGTCACGAACTCCCGAAACCAGGGGAGAAGTCCAGGTAGACGTCATCATGGAAGCCATCGTAGGTAGGTGAGCCGGGATGGAAGAGCGCATCAGCTGGGGTGAGGCATTTGCCGCAGCGTGGAACAATTTGACGGGAATCAGCGGCGAGGGGAGTTCCATGCTTCTCGTTCGTGTGGTGTTTTTTGCTTTGTTCGTAATAGGGACAGGGATGGCGGTTGTTTACTACCAAGAGCAGGAAGAGCTGACTTCTCCATACGTGGAGCCTCCTATGCCTATTGATGGGTCCGCAAGCGACAAACAGCGGCTAGATGAGATGCTGCGCCAAATAAGGGCAGCGTCCAACAAACGAAACAACAGCTCCTTTATGGCCAAGCGGATGGAAGATCGCTCCAATTATCCCTTTGGCGATCCCTTGCCCACTCCACCACCAAATGATGAACCTTTAATGGTGGTCATTCCTGATGTGATCATTGATTATCCTCCAGAGGGAATCATATTGCGGGCGATTATGATCACGGGCAATCAACAAGTCGCGCTGATGGATATCCCCGGGGTCGGCAACGGTTTGCTGGTCAAGGTAGGAGACACTTTCATGCAAAGAAAAGGACGTATCGTGCGTATCGCGCCTGACAAAGTAGTTGTGCGTTGGGGTGGCAAGAACTGGGATATAGCCCCTAGCTTTTAATTCCGGGAGATGGGGAAAAAGATGAAAACATCGCCTTACATAAAAGTTTTTTTATCGCTCGCGTTTTTGTTTTCGGCCTTTGGTAACGTTGAGGCCGCCTACGAAAAAAGGAGCTACAGTAATTACCAAGGTGGCGGATACTCCCCAAGAGAAGAGTATAGGGATCCCAGCAGAGGGTACAACTATAATGGGTACAACTATAATTACGGGGGCTATAGAGGGGATTATTATTACCAGGAGGATCCCCGATATAATTTTAGCACCACTAACGGAAAACCGTTGAGCGAATACTTACCAACTTTTTTCTCCTTCGAGTTCTATCAGATCGGCGACTCAGACCTGGTGTTGAGTATAAAAGGACGTAGCTTGCCCGGCCCGGAGGTTTCTTATTTCGACAACAAAACAATGATTGTCTTTCGTGAGGTTTTTGGAGAGCGAACGGAGACAGAGCACCGTTCCACTACCTCGCCAATGATTACAGAAGTTCGTTCCGAGCAGATTGAGCGGGATTTTGTCATCACCATCACGACGGAAAGACCCCTTCAGCTTCAAGGGGTGAGGGGCGCTCCCCCCTCTGACTCTTATACCCTACGCCTGACGACGGTAACGCAGATCCAAAAAAAGATTGAAGAACCCAACGCGACTCTACGGCCGCAAACTCCCGCCGGTCCTACAGGTCCTTTCGCCTCTAATATTCCTATCACTATGGATCTACGTGACGCGGAATTGAGGGACGTTTTCAGGATGCTGGGGGAGCAATTGAAAAAGAATATTATCATCGACCAATCCCTTCCTCCGGCGTTGGTGACGATGACGGTCAAGAATACTCCTTTGAGCGACGTTTTTTCTTACCTGATGAGGACCTATGACATCAGTTATGAAGTAATGGGCAAAGACACCATCGTGATAGGAACTAAAGTCGAGCTTTCAAAGCGTTCCGGTAAAGAAGAGATGCGCTCTTATCGTATCGCTTACGCCGATCCCAGCGCCATCAACAGCCTATTGCCCAATATAACAGGTATTCAGGGTTTGTCAGGCGTGGTGGATGCCCGGTTAAGGACCCTCTATGTTACGTCTACTCCAGACAACCTGGAAAAGGTCGCCATCGCTCTTCAGAAATTGGACCATCCCGGCCAGCAAGTTATGCTTCAAGCCCGCATTCTCGAATTTACGGACGGTGCCGAAAGGGATGTTCAGGCGGCTATTAACGCGGTTTACGATCACTGGTGGTTCAGTTACGCTGGAGGCTCGGCGCAGGGAGGCATGATCGACGACAACCGACAAGGTAGAAATTACACAGGACCGTCTGTGGGTATCCTGCCGACCAACACAGATATGCTCACCCCCATGCAGGGAATATGGCGCGAGTTCGATATGGCCTTCCGTGCTATGGAAGTGAAGAACAAGGGTAAAACCCTGGCGAGTCCTTCGATCATCACCATCGACGGTATGCCGGCCAATATCCAGTTGACGGAGGATTACCCCTACATTTCTGGCAGAGACGACGCAGGAAACGCTCACTGGTCGGTGACGACCGTGGGACCTCAGTTGCAATTGACTCCGAGAGTAGGACGAGATCGCGTAATTACTTTAGACGTCAACGTCTCGACGGGAACGGTTCTTAATATGATGCAAGGAAGCCTGGGAGAGCAGATGCCTAGAACTTCGAACCGCCGGGTGGCTACCAATGTGCGCGTGAGAGACGGAGAGCCTTTCGTGATCGGTGGGTTATTCCGAGAAGACCAAACGAACAATGTGACGCGTATTCCCGTTCTGGGACAAATTCCTCTTTTAGGAGAACTTTTTTCCGTTCGGACGAAAAGCAACAACAAAAGCCAGGTTGTGATTTTAGTGGTACCTTATATTCTAGGCACTCCAGACGTGGCGATCGAAGAGGAACGGGTTCTGCTTAACCGCTAATTAACCGCTAAAAAAGAACAGGAACGTCGGAGGCGGCTTTGTGTTTTGCCTTGTTTGTGTTTTACCTTATTTGTCCATCTGTTAAATTTATCTGTTAAATTTATCTGTTAAATTTGAATGGAACATGGAGGGCTGGAAGCGCGGTATAATGTAATCTGGTTTCCCGCCCTTTTTCGGTGAAAGCCGGAGGCTTTTTTAAAGCGAGTAAAAGCAGGTATAAAAAAGCAGGTATAAATGGAGGAGTTGGAGAATGGCGCAGGTAGTGGACACTACGGATTTTTACGTGGGGTTGAAATTTAGGTGGCAGGACGCCATCTGGGAGATCGTGGAGTTCGATCACCACAAGATGGGACGCGGCGGCGCGGTGGTGCGCACGAAGCTACGTAATGTGGAGACGGGCTCGGCGGTGGAGAACTCCTTCAAGCCGGGTGAAAAGTTTGAACGTGTCATTTACGACGAAAAACCGGCGCAGTTCAGTTACAAAGACGGAAACGATTATGTTTTTATGGATCTCGCCACCTACGACCAGTTGACGATCACTCCGGAGGCACTGGGAGACGCGACGAAGTACCTGGTCGACGAGATGGAGATCAAAATTGAGGTCTTCGAGGGAAAGATTATGGGGATTGAGCTTCCCAAGAGCGTGGTTTTGAAGGTGCTGGAGACCCCTCCCAGCTTCAAGGGAGATACGGTGTCCGGCGGAGGCAAACCCGCCGTCCTCGAAACGGGGATAACGGTCACGGTTCCCGTGTTCGTCGAACCAGAAGAATATGTGCTGGTCGATACTCGGACGGGGTTGTATCTAGAACGGGCAAAAAAATAGGAGGTGGAGGTTATGAACTCCAAGGAACGGATAGCGTACCTCCGAGGGATTCTTGATTCTATGCCTCGGGAAGAGAGAGAAGTCAAGATTTACTCCGCCATTGTGGATGCCCTGGATGCCTTGGCGCTGGAAGTGGAAGAGCACGCGAAGCAGATCGAGCTCCGCCAAGAGGACTATGAGGATCTGGCGGAGGAGGTGGATGACCTCCATAAAGAAATTTATGAGTTGGAGGAATCCATAGGAATGGAAAATGCCCAGGAAGACTACGACGAAAATGAAGAGGACGAAGAGGATTTGGAAGAGCTTACGGAGAGTTATATTTCCATGACCTGTCCGTCCTGCGCTTATTCTTTTTATTATAAATACGAAGATGGTAAGGAGAACGACAAGCTTGTCTGCCCCAGTTGTGGAGAGGAGTTTAGCCGTTCGCTCTAAATTTTTCGAGCTTTTTGAGAAGGATTTGAGGAGGGGGAAAAGATGGATCAAAAGTATGTCGATGAAAAAAAGAACGAGAAAAAGGCGGTTATCGAGACAAGCGATGTTCACGCTAAGGGCCAGTTCGAAGGTAATATCCATATATCCGACGACGTCATCATCGAATTGGCGCGGAAGACGATTTTAGGGATACCCAACATCCAACCCGCCAATGTGGGAATCGCCTCTAAATTCGGTATTGGACGTAAGGCCGGAGATGGCATCCGGGTGTCCCGCGTATCTGTGGAGGACGGCAAGATCCCCACGATAACGGTGGACGCCTATATCCTCGTCAAGTACGGACAGCGCATTCCCGATCTGGCTTGGGATGTCCACGGAAAGATCAAGGCCAATTTGGAACGTTATACTGGCTATTCCGTTTCGGCGGTGAACATCAACGTCCAGGGTATTTATCTGGAGGAACCTCAGCCTATTGCCGAAACTCTAAAAGAAGAAAACGAGGGCAACGTTGCCCTGGAGGAACAAGCTGAAGAATAGACAAGGGCCGATCTGGGGCTTGCGGCGGCTTCTGTCCGCAATAGGAATCAAGGCAGTACGTGTATCTTAGGGGTGATGAAAGTGTATTTTCTATGGAAACGAACTCCCCAAGGCAGTATAAGAGTATCGTGCGACGGGCTTTCCGGGTTTATTGATCGCGTTTTGCCCAGAAAATCCAAATGTCGTGGCTTGTCTCTCGTTGAAGGAGAAATTGCCTCGGTCACTCTGATTTTGTCCTCGGACAGTTCCCCCGTGGAAAACGTCAAGATCGAGGAACGTCTCGCCGCCATTGTGGCGCCTCTAGGTATCTGCGTGCAGGTCGTCTGGGTGGATAGGGACGCGCCCGAGGTGGAGTGGAGTGAGACATTGTCTTCTCTTTGTCAGAGCCCGTGGATGTGGATGTTAATCGCTTCTATGATTGCCTTGGGCGTTATGGCGGGATTCGCGCGGCTTTTTTGGACATTTTTCTGGGGAACGGCGGCTTGGTTTATCTCTAAAATAATCATTTCTTCTTTGTTCAAGAGGAAAGTAGGTTTCTTTTTATCCGAGTCCCGGAGGTAATTTTCGCGGAGGTCTCTTTATTATTTTGCCGAAAAAATCTTATACTGTACAAAACCGTCGTCGCGCTAGAGAGTTGGCGGTACAACTTTTGTATTCGCTGGATATCCGCCCTGACAAGAGCATCAGCGATTGTGTGGATGTTTTTACGTCCGAAGACGGGTTCGCGTCTGAGGAAAACGCCGAGGTCAAAGAGTACTTACGTTTTCTAGTCGAGGGAGTATGGAGCAAGCGCCGCGACATCGACAATAGAATGCGTATGGTTCTCACCGGTTGGAGGCCGGAGCGTATGGTCGCTGTGGATAGAGCTGTGCTTCGCCTGGCGATTTTCGAGGGTTTTATAGAGAAGGAAGTTCCCATACCCGTCGCCATCTCTGAAGCGGTGGAAGTGGCTCGTTTTTTCGGCGCTGAGGAATCCGGAAAGTTCGTTAATGGCGTTTTAGGCAAGGTGGCACGCCTCGCGAATCCAATATCGAATTTTTCCGTTACGATAAAGCGATGAGAAAGCCAACGGCTTCAGCTGTTGGCTGAGAATTGCAACGCCGCCGTTGGCGGCGTTTGTTTTGTATTTGGTTTCTTGCCATATATCTACTTTCATGTTAAACTCCTTTTATAGCTTATCAACGCGAGATGCGGGGCAGAACACGACCGGGATATTAATGCGGTTGTAAATATTCTCAGAGTGGGGGCATCCACTCTTAAAGAAGAAGACGTAAGACCGGTTTCAGTCGGCTGTCTTTGTCGATCTTAGAATCCCACAACTTTAGTTGTGGGAGTATGTCAAGGATGATGACGATGCAACTTCGACTTCCTAGATCTCAGCTAACCGTTGACGAGTTAACTTTTCACATTCAGGAACTTTTCGCCGCCGCCGCGTTGAAGTCGGTGGTTGTGAGTGGAGAAATATCGGAGCTCAAAAGGCACACGAGTGGCCATTGTTATTTTACCCTCTTGGGGGAGGAGAGCAGGGTCACTTGTGCTATTTTTAAACAATACGCCGGTTTTGTTCCCAAGTGGCTAGAAGACGGGGACAAAGCGCTAGTAGAGGGGAGCGTGGGGCTTTATCCCCAGCGGGGTGTTTATCAGCTTTACGCGCGGCGGTTGGTGCCGATGGGAGCGGGCGCTATCGGCCGGGCGCGGTGCGAACTTCGAGAGAGCCTCGAAAAAGAAGGGCTCTTTTCTCCGGCGCTGAAACGTCCCCTTCCCCTTTACCCTTCCAAAGTTGCTCTAATCACTTCGGAGACGGGGGCCGCGGCGCTGGATGTCGTCCAGGTGGCGAAACGTCGATATCCCGCCTGCGAGATTCTCGTGATAGGAACACAGGTGCAGGGGATAGACGCCCCCGCCAGTATTGTCCGCGCGTTTTCGCGCGTCGCGGCGGTTCCCCGCTTGGACTGCGTGCTGTTGGTGCGGGGTGGGGGAAGCCGGGAGGATTTAATTCCCTTCGACGATGAACGGGTCGTCCGCGCTATTCGCTTTTGTCCTGTCCCTGTCGTTAGCGGGGTGGGACACGACGTAGATATGACCCTTTGCGACTTAGCGGCGGATTTGCGGGCTTCTACTCCCTCCGCCGCGGCGGAACTTGTTTTTCCCGACTGGACGGAGATCGACCGGCAACTTCTTGAACACCGGAAGCGCATGACCTATGGGATAAGAAAACAAATCCTGAGCTACAGAACGCGACTGGATCATCAACAAACCCTCGCTGTGTCCCGGACGTGGCGTTGTCTTTCGCTTTCCGCGGTGTCGCTAGACACGATCCTCAAAAGGTTCGCCTCCTCGATGGAGCTGGCGCTGGCGGATGCTCAAAAAGCCCTGGCTGTCCGGGCGGCTTCTCTAGACGCGTTATCACCCTTGGCCGTTCTGGCTAGGGGGTTCGTCACCTGCGAACGGGATGGCGAGAGCGTTCGATCCGTACATACTCTCTCTAAGGGAGATCGGATAAAAATACGTTTTTCCGACGGCGGCGTAGAGGCCAATATTTAAGAAAATACTGTAAATATTCAAGCTCAAATGTTATAAAAAATGTTATAAAAAGATGTTATAAAAATCGGAGGGGTCTTTTTTGGAAAAATCGACGAAATACAAGATTGCGGACATCGAGAAGGCGTCGGGTGGCGCGAAGAAAATCGAGTGGGCGTGGCAATATATGCCCTCGCTCCAGTTCCTCGAAAACAAGTACAAGGCGAGCCAGCCCTTCAAAGGCGCGACGATCGCGGCCTGTCTGCACTTGGAGGCCAAAACGGCCTGTTTGTTGCTGACCCTCACTCGTCTGGGGGCAACTGTCGCCGCCTGTGGCAGCAATCCTTTGTCCACTCAAGACGACATCTGCGCAGCTTTAGCCCAGGGGGGCGTTAATGTCTTCAGTCGCCGGGGCATGGCGACGGACGAGTATTTTGGCTATGTTCGCGACGTTTTGGCCTTCGAGCCCAACGTAATTATCGACGACGGGGCCGACGTGGTGACGCTGATCCACAAGGAGCGTCAGGACTTGATCCCCCGCATCAAAGGGGCCTCCGAGGAGACGACCACCGGAGTCAAGCGATTGAAGGCCATGCAGGCCGATGGCGTTTTGAAATTCCCCGTCATCTCGGTCAACGACGCCCTGAGTAAATACCTGTTCGATAACCGTTACGGCACGGGGCAGTCCGTGTGGGACGGGGTGATGCGCACCACGAACATGGTGGTGGCGGGGCGCACGGTCGTCGTCGTCGGCTATGGTTGGTGTGGCAAAGGCGTCGCCAAGCGCGCGGCAGGCTTGGGAGCCCGGGTGGTGGTGACGGAGATTGACCCTCACAAAGCCTGTGAAGCCCTAATGGATGGTTTTGATGTCATGCCTCTCGAAGAGGCGGCGAAGATAGGCGACATTTTCCTGACTCTCACCGGCAACATCAAGGTCATCGACAAACGCCATTTCGCTTTGATGAAAAATGGCGTCGTCATGGGCAACGCCGGTCATTTCGACGTGGAGATTTGCAAGCCCGACCTGGTGGCCATGGCCGAGCGAGTCGAGCATTTGCGCGACAACATCGATACTTACGTCATGAAGGACGGACGCCGCCTGAATTTGCTGGGAGAAGGGCGTCTGACGAACCTGGCCTGCGCTGACGGACATCCGATCGAAATCATGGATCTAAGTTTCGCGTTGCAGCTCGAGGCCGCGCTCCACGTCTACACACATGCGATGTCCCCTGGTGTCCACGCCGTGCCTGAAGAGACTGACAGGGCCGTCATGGAGTCCAAGTTAGCGGCGCTGGGCATCAAACTCGATCAATTGACCTCCGAACAGATCAAATATATGAAAAGCTGGCAAGACTGAATGTGAGTAAAAGGTGGCGATGAGTTCCAATTTACGATAAAGCGATGAGAAAGCCAAGGGCTTCAGCCGTTGAGCCATTGGATGAGAATCGCAACGCCGCCAACGAGCGGTGTTCGTTTTTGTTTCTTGTCGTGTCTCTAAATTCATGTTAGACTTCTTTCATGATTGCGATATCAATGCGGCGCTGAATATTCGCAGAGTTGGGGCATCGACTCTTAAGGGAGAAGACGTAAGACCCACTTCATAATAGGAGCTATCGTTTCCAACCATCAGGTTTTTAGTAATATAAACAAAGCGTCCAGAGTTAAGAAATTAAAACGTAGGCTTAAACGAGAGCAACGTAAATTTTTTCGAAAAATTAATTATAGAAAGAAGGTGAAACCTGCTGCTGGAAAATTTGCGAACCTAGATAAATAGCGTATCAAAGTCCAGAAAGCCTACTACAAACTTGATTGTGTAAGAAAAGACTATATCAACAAAATAGTCTCCGCGCTGGTGATGACCAAGCCAGCCTATATTACAATCAAGGACCTTAATATTCTTGGAATGATGAAAAACAAGCGTCTCTCAAGTGACCGTGTCTATATCTGCCAAGAACGCGGGTTGAAAATAGACCGCGATTTGAACGCGGCTATGAACCTGTAATGTAAAGCTATGTACCGTGGGCTACACGGGAATTTAAGCCTTTAGACTTCCGCGCAAGCTTTGGCGAAAGAGGGAAGGATGAAGAAGGAAAAATCTGGACTATTACACATTTGTGTAGGCTTTTCAGTAGCAGGAACGTATGGCTACTTTATTTAAAGACGTCTTTATACTGGACGGAGAGCGAGAGAAGGCGCAACGAGGGCACGTTCTCGTTTCCAAGGGACGTATTCAAACCTTGTCGGAGGCGTCCAAAGCCCCACCCGTCGCCGACAAGGTCGTGGAGGGTGGAGGACACATGGCCCTTTTGCCGGGTTTTGTCAACGCCCATACCCACGCGGCGATGGTGCTTCTACGCGGACTGGGTGAGGAAGCGCCTTTGATGGAATGGCTCCAGAAAAAGATATGGCCGGCTGAGGCGAAACTTACGCCCGAACACATCTACTGGGGCGCGATGTCCGCGATTTTGGAGATGCTCGAGACGGGAACCACCTGTTTCGCTGACATGTATTTCGAGATGGACGGCGTCGCCCGGGCTGCCCTGGAGGTGGGAATGCGCGCCGCGCTCTGCCGCGGCATTACCACCGGCCCCCCCGTGGATGGGATCCCCAAAATCGACCGGAGCATCGAGGATAACCTGAGTCTTTTCGAGCGATGGCACGGCCGCGAAGGACTTCTGACAGTGCAACTGGGACCCCACGCGCCTTACACCGTGCCGCTCGACGGCATGAAAAAAATCATCAAAATCGCCAAAGAGCGCGGGATTGGTCTCCATTTCCATTTTTTGGAGACGGAGTGGGAAGTGGGGTACATCCGTGACGAGCTGAAAATGACTCCCGACACCTACCTTCAAGAGACCGGAATTTTGGAAGTGCCTGGTGTCGTACTCGCTCATGGCGTGTGGATGGATCCCACTTGGGCCGACTCCCTGGACATGTCCCAGGTCGTGATCGTACATAACCCTGCCAGCAATATGAAACTTGGCAGCGGTGTGATGCCTCTGGACACGTGGCTCGACAAAAATGTGGGCCTCGCCTTGGGAACAGACGGAGCGTCGAGCAACAATCGATTGGACATGTGGAGTGATATGCGGAGCGCCGCTTTGTTGCACAAAGGCGTTACGCGCAACCCGATGAGCGTGCCCGCGCTGGACATCCTGCGCATGGCGACATTCGAGGGCGCTCGGGCCTTCGGGTTTACAAACAAAGGTCTAATCCGCGAGGGTTGGGTGGCCGATCTGATGCTGGTCGACTTGGATCAGCCTCATTATTTAGGCGTGAACGAAGAGAACCTAGTGAGCTACATTGTCTACGCTGGATCCTCGGCCGACGTTAAGGGCACGATGGTAAACGGCAAATGGTTGTACAAGGACGGAGTTTACCCGAACTTAAACCGAGAGGAGATCCTTCGCAAGGCCCGTGAGGCGAGAAAAGCGATTACAGCGTGACGTTGCTGCTAAAATAAACTCGTCTCTATTTTTATCAACTTTTATCAACTTTTATCAACGCTATGTTTATTAATCCGCAGGTTGTTGCCTTAAGCCCACTGATAGAAATTCTAAAGCCACAACCTGCGATTTTAGGATATGTCTATAGAAATTCTTGGTTACACTTTTCAAATTTCAAAGATGCGATAAATAAGTAAGCCGAAACCCCCTCACGAAACCACGGTACGTAGTAATCCTTATTCTTGTTCAAATCTCTTTGACTTGTATTGACAATTATAGTCGAGATTGCTAATCTACCCATAGGTTATTTATATTGGCACTCACTTATATAGAGTGCTAATATAAGACTCGGAAGGTGAAACCCATGCTGACGGAAAGACAGTTAGGAATCGTATTGGCGGTTGTATACGAGTATATCAAGACGGGGGAGCCCGCCGGGTCACGCACGATCACAAAGAAGTACATCAAGGGACTGAGCCCCGCTACCATACGTAACGAAATGGCGGATTTGGAGGAGATGGGGTACTTCTATCAGCCTCACACTTCCGCGGGGCGCTTGCCTACGGCGAAATCCTATCGGGTGTACGTGGACTCCGTGACTTCTCGGGAACGTTTGCGTCCTCGAGAGAGCAATGAGTGGCAGCAGGAAATCGAAAGCCGGAGAAGCGGGATCGAGGACCTTTTGAGTTACGTCACTCACATGTTGTCCCGTCTGACGAGTTACGTGGGGGTTGCGGCCGTGGCCGGGCTCGATAATACCGAGATTCAGCACATTGATTTGATGTCTTTAGGCGGGTCGTATATTCTGGCGCTAATCGTTCTCAAGGGAGGGCTGGTGCATCACTCCCAGTTCACCCTGCCCTGCGAGGTGGAGCCCTTGGTAGTAGAGGAACTGGCGCGCCGACTTAACACCGTGGCGTCAGGCAGGACCTGGAGCGAAATCCGAGGCGTTCTCTACGATTTCGTTTTAAACGGGCTCGAAAGCGCGGAAGAAGCGTGCAGGATGGCGATTCTAGAGCTGGATAATTTCCTGACCATGCAAAATTATCGTTTTTTCAGCAGTGGAGCGCAGCACATTCTAAACCTGCCCCACTTCCAGACGTTAGGCCGGCTTCAGGCCGTTCTATCCCTTCTGGAGCAGGAAAAACCCCTGGCGAAGTTAATCGAGAGCTGCCGTCGAAGCGAATCCCTCAAGGTCAGCATCGGCGAAGAAAACGACGTGGAAGGCATGGGGGAGAACGCCATGATCCTGATCCCCGCCCAAACCTGGCAACAAAAAGCCGTGCTGGGCCTTATCGGTCCTCTGCGCATGGACTACGAGCGTTCCATCAACATTCTGGAGGCCATGGTAGATGCCTTAAGCAAAAAGTAAAAGCGATAAAAAGAAATCATCTAAAGGAGAGGATAGAAGGATGCCGGAATACATGATCGACGACCACGAGGTCTCCGATACGCGTACGCGGAACGCAAAGAACGCAAAGACGGAGACCGAACTCGAAGAAGAAGAAAAAGAAGAAACAGAAAAAGAAACAGAAAAAGAAGAAGAAAAGAAAATGACTTCGGGCGCCGGCATTTCAGAGACGGAAATCAAGGAAGAGGCGGAGGAAATCAACGAAGTGGAGAGCTTAAAGAACCAGCTCGCTGCCGCCAGGGCGGACCTCTACAACTATCGACAGAGAATGGAACGCGACCGGGCCAAAGCCAGGAAGCTCGTCGCCGAGGACAAGGTCTCGGAGTTTTTGCCCGTGCTGGACAACTTGGACAGAGCGCTTCTGGTTCCAGAAGAGGGAATGGCCAAGGACGTGCTGGTGGGCGTTCGCATGGTGCAGCGCCAGTTTTTGTCAGTCCTGGAAAACTCAGGCGTGACGGTGATCCCCGCAGAGGGGAGCTTTGACCCCTTGCAACACGAAGCGATGGAGACGGAGTTCGTCGATGATCCCGCGCGGGACGGAATCATCTTGCGCGAACTTCTGCGGGGCTACCGGACCTCCGACCGCGTTCTGCGCCCGACCCAAGTGCGAGTGGGTAAATTGAGAGCGTCTAAATGAGAGCGTCTAAAAACGAGTAATCAAAAATCAAAATTCAGGAGGAATAGATTATGGCTAAAGTAGTGGGAATTGATTTGGGAACGACGAACAGTTGCATTGCTGTGCAAGAGGGTGATCAGACGACCATCATCGCCAACGCAGAGGGCATGAGAACCACGCCCTCGGTGGTGGCTTTCACCAAAGAGGGAGAGCGCCTGGTAGGGCAGCTTGCCAAACGTCAGGCTATCGTCAACTCGGACAGGACGGTCATCTCCATCAAGCGTGAAATGGGGACGGACCACCGCGTCACCATCGACGACAAGAAATATACGCCACAGGAAATTTCGGCCATGATTCTGCAAAAGATGAAACGCGACGCGGAAGATTACCTAGGCGAGCCGGTGAAGCAGGCGGTCATCACTGTCCCTGCCTACTTCACGGATGCTCAGCGTCAAGCCACGAAGGACGCGGGAACCATCGCGGGACTAGAGGTTCTGCGCATCATCAACGAGCCCACGGCTGCCTGTCTGGCCTACGGTGAAAACAAGCAAGAAGAGCACAAGATTCTGGTGTTCGATCTGGGCGGAGGAACCTTCGATGTCTCCATCCTGGACGTGGGCGAGGGCGTCTTCGAGGTGTTGGCCACGGCGGGCGATAATCGGCTGGGGGGTGACGACTGGGACAACCGCATCGTGGATTGGATGACGGCCGAGTTCAAGAAAACCGAGGGCGTGGACCTGAAAAACGACCGTATGGCAATGCAGCGCCTGCGCGAGGCGGCGGAAAAGGCCAAGGTGGAACTGTCCTCCATGACGGAAACCACTATTTCCCTGCCCTTTATCACCGCGAACCAGAGTGGTCCCAAACACTTGGAGATGAAGCTGTCTCGGGCCAAATTCGAGGAGATGACCGCCGACCTCATGGACCGCACCATCACGCCCTCCCGACGCGCCATCGAGGATTCAGGGCTTAAGATCAGTGAGATCGACAAGATTCTTTTGGTGGGCGGCTCAACCCGTATGCCTATGGTTCAGAAGAAGATCATAGAGCTGCTGGGCAAGGATCCCACCAAAGGCATCAACCCCGACGAGTGCGTAGCGGCCGGAGCCGCCATTCAAGGGGCGATTCTGAAGGGCGACCATAAAGACATCGTGTTGGTGGACGTTACGCCTCTTTCCCTAGGTCTCGAAACCCTGGGCGGCGTGTTGACCAAAATCATCGAACGCAACACGGCTATTCCTGTCTCCAAGAGTCAGGTTTTCACGACGGCGGGCAACAACCAGACCCAGGTGGAGATCATGGTTCTCCAGGGCGAGCGTGCTATGGCCAGCGACAACGTGAGATTAGGGCAGTTCGTTCTGGACGGGATACCTCCTGCGCCTCGAGGCATTCCTCAGATCGAGGTGACCTTCAACATCGACGTCAACGGCATCCTGAACGTTTCCGCCAAAGACAAGGGGACCGGCAAAAACCAGAAGATCACGATCCAGTCCTCGAACCTCTCCAAAGAGGAGATCGAGCGCATGAAGGGCGACG
This sequence comes from Synergistaceae bacterium, assembly GCA_031267575.1. Taxonomy (NCBI): domain Bacteria; kingdom Thermotogati; phylum Synergistota; class Synergistia; order Synergistales; family Synergistaceae; species Synergistaceae bacterium. The sequence continues at coordinate 107,231 of JAIRYN010000073.1, forward strand.
CGGACTCCCACGCGGACGAGGATAACAAAAAGCGCGAGGCCGCGGAAGCCCGTAACGAGGCGGACAGCGCGATCTTCACCGCCGAAAAGCTGATGTCGGACCTGGGGGACAAGATGACCGCCGATGAGAAGGGCAAAGTCAACTCTCGCGTGGAGGAACTGAAGCAGGCGTTAGAGTCGGGTGATGTGAGTCGTATGAAGAGCGCGAAATCCGAGCTGGACAAAACGCTTCAGGAGTTTTCCACACGCCTCTACCAGCAGGCGGAAGGGCAGCCGGGCAGAGGTGAGTCCTCCTCTGGAAATTCTTCTAGAAATTCGTCTTCGTCTTCTTCTTCTTCCGACGATACCGTGGACGCGGAGTTCACAGAGCCGAGTGACGGAGAACGAGATAGGTTATAATCAGGAGAGCGGAGGGGTGAGGGTGAAGTGTCTCCCCTCCGTTTTTTGTTCATGCGAAATGAAATGGTGCGGGGTGTTTTTTAGTGGAAGATCTATATCAGATATTGGGCGTCGCGCGAGACGCGTCGCAGGCGGATATCAAAAAGGTTTACCGCCAGCTCGTCCGTCAATTTCATCCGGACACAAACCGCAACAACCCGGAGGCCGAGGAGAAGTTCAAAAAGATCAACGCGGCCTACTCCGTTATAGGCGATCCCGAAAAGCGTGCCCGTTATGACCAGTTTGGAACAACCGAGGCTGGCGGAAACCCTTTCGAGGGGGGTTTCAACGGCGGGTTTGGGGATCTTTTCGGGGACCTGTTCGAGCAGGTTTTTGGCGGCAGTATGGGCATGGGAGGACGTCGTGCCGATCCCAACGCGCCTCGGCGCGGATCCGACATGGAAATGGGCATCACCGTGACGCTACTGGAGGCTGCCAACGGCGCGACTCGTAATCTAGATATTCCGAGATGGGACAATTGCCCCACCTGTGGCGGCACAGGGGCAAAACCGGGGACCGCTCCGCAGACTTGTTCCACCTGCGGGGGACGCGGACAAGTGGAATCTATTCAGAACACGCCCTTCGGACGATTTGTGTCTGCCACCACCTGTCCTAGGTGCCAGGGCAAGGGTAAAATCGTCCAGGAACGCTGCGAGACCTGTGGCAGTCGCGGACAGGTACGCCAGAACCACAAGATCGAGATTAAAATCCCCGCTGGGGTGGAGATGGGGACTCGGCTGCGTATCTCTGGCGAGGGCGAAGGGGGTATAAATGGAGGACCTCACGGCGACCTTTTCCTGGTGATCGAGGTCGAGCGGCACAAGGAGTTCGAGCGCGATGGCGGCGACCTCCACAGCCGTCTCGTTCTAACTTATCCCCAAGCGGTGTTGGGCACGTCCATAGAGATCCCCACCCTGATCGACGGCAAGGAGAAGATCGATGTCCCTGTAGGTACGGCTCATGGGCGCGTCCTCAAGGTCCGAGGCAAGGGGATGCCCCGACTACGCGGCCCCCGCGGGCGAGGAGACCTCTACATCCATGTGTCCATTGACGTGCCCACGAAGCTGACGGATAAACAAAAAGAGTTGATCTTGGAGCTGGCCAAGGAGATGAAGGTTCCCGTTGGTATAGGAGAGGGGGGCATCATCGATAAATTCAAAAAACTCTTTGATTAATTAAAGAAAAGAAAATAGAGGCGATAGATTATGGCCGTACAGTACAAAGACTATTACGAGATTTTGGGGGTGACGCGGACGGCGTCTCAGGACGAGATCCGAAAAGCCTATCGGAAGCTGGCGAAAAAGTATCACCCGGACGTCTCCAAGGAGAAAAACGCGGATGCCCGGTACAGGGAAATCAACGAATCCTATGAAGTCCTGAAAGATCCAGATAAGCGCGCTAAGTACGACACTCTGGGAGCGAACTGGGAACAGGGGCAAGACTTTACCCCACCTCCAGGCTGGCAGGGCGGCGGACCTCAGGTGGAGTTCGGTGGCGAGTGGTCAAGCTTCAGCGACTTCTTCAAAACGATCTTCGGCGGAACCGGCGGAACCGGTGGGTTCGGGGGTGCTTTTTCGGGAGGCGCCTTTTCGGGAACCGGAGCCCGTGTTCAACGACGGGACAGGGAGGTAATCCTGCAACTCTCGCTGGAAGAGGCGACCAGGGGAGGAACACACTCCCTATCGCTTGTTTTCCCAGGACAACGCGCTCAAACGATCAACGTCAACCTGCCCCGAGGTATCGTGAACGGGTCGCGGATTCGTCTGCCGGGTAAGGCCCCCGAGGGCGGGGATATTTACGTGACCTTGCAGATAACGCCTCACTCGGTCTTCGAAGTAGAGGGTCATGATTTGATTCGCGTGGTGAAGGTAGAGCCCTGGCGGGCTGTCCTGGGAGGAATGGTCTCCGTCGGGACTTTGGATGGCAGTGTCGAGATGAAGCTACCGGCGGGAATCCAGAACGGGCAAAAGCTGAGGCTCAGGGGTAAGGGCCTCCCCAAACGCAACGATAGCAACGGAGACCTTTTCGTTCGCGTCGAGGTCGCCATCCCCAAAGACTTGACGGAAAAACAGAAAGCGCTTTGGGAAGAACTCGCGAAACTGGGGTAACAGATAACCCGTAGCCCTCAAGAAGACCTCTAGTATATCCGCATGGGGGCTGCGGGAACTGAGGCGGGAAAGAAATATACGCAGACGTCCAGACGTCTAAAAACGCAAAACCCCCGCTTCCGCAGGGGTTTTAAATATATATTGAATACATCTGGATTTTTTTTTGGCTCCACGACCAGGACTCGAACCTGGAACCTAGTGGTTAACAGCCACCCGCTCTGCCGATTGAGCTATCGTGGAATACTTTTATATTATACATCCATGATCCTTTCGGTGTCAACCTATTGACAACCCAAAAGCAGGGCAACGGCATTTACTTTTGATTGAGAGGGTTCTATCTCACGGAATCATAAAATTTAATTCGATCTGCGCAATGCCTCAATCTCCGCTACGGGTAAGTTTGTAATCGTGGCGGCTTTTCTCCCGCATCTCGTACATAAAACGCTCTTCGTCCGCTTTCGCGAAAATATCTTCATCTTCCACATCTTCCACCGTCAGGGCCCGACCGACCGATTAAAGGATCTAAAGGATCTTGCGTCGCTATGCGTTCCATAAGCTCTCCAGACGCGTGACCATGCCTCTCTGAGCGTCTCGACTCGAAAACGGAGGGACACGAGACCGCCCCTCCGTTATATGGTTTGCGTAATTACAACGAACCGTAGACCAACCGCGGCAGAGCCAGCGAGAGCCAGGGAATGTAGGTCACCAGGAGCAGGACCAGGATCAATGCCGCCACCATCGGGAAGATGGGGCGACTCACTTCCTCGATTGTCAAGCCCGTTATCGCGCTCGCCACATAAATGTCGATGGCAACGGGAGGAGTGGCCATCCCTATAGCCAACCCGACGACAATAACAAGTCCAAAGTGAACCAGATTTCCGCCCACGCCGACAATAGCCGGCAAAAAGATTGGAGTCAGAATGATCAGGGCGGACGCAGTCTCCATGAACATACCTGCGATGAGAATGATCACCGTAATCACGAGATAAACCATAAACGACGTACCGCCCGTTGCCTGTAGAACGGAGGCCGCGATTTTGTCGGGGATCTCGTAAAACGCGAGCTGCCACCCGAAAATTTTCGACGTCGCGATGATGAACATGATCAAGGCGCTGGTGACTCCAGAGTTAATGACGAGGCGATAGGCCGCTTTCAGGGTCAGGGCCCGGTAGATGAATACCGCCACGAACAGGGAATAGACCACCGCCACAGCGGCAGCCTCCGACGGCGTGAAGTAGCCGGAGAAGATCCCACCCAAAATCAGCACCGGGGTCATCAAACCCCAGATCGCGTTGACGAAGCGCTTGCGTTTTTCCTTCCCATCGACAGCCTCACCGGCAGGGTAGTTCCGCTTTTTAGCGACATAAAGCGCGTATAAGATCAGGCTACCGCCCATCAAGAAGCCGGGAATGAAACCCGCCATGAAAAGCTTGCTCACCGGCACCCCGACAATGACCGCATAGAGCACCATCGGGACGCTTGGCGGAATGACAACGCCGATTGTCCCCGCCGCGGCGATGAGCGCGGCCGAAAAATCCAGATCATATCCTTTCTTCTTGAGCTGCGGCAGAAGCGCGGACCCCACCGCCGCCGTGGTGGCGGCCCCGCTGCCGGATATGGCGGAGACGAACATCGATGCCACGATAGACACGATGGCAAGGCCTCCCCGCAGACGCCCCATAGCGGCCTCGGCAAAGGCTACAATGCGGTCGGATATGCCTCCATGGGCCAAAATATCACCCGCCATCACAAAAAACGGAACCGCCACCAGCGAAAACGAGCTGACGCCAGCAAAAAGCGTCTGAGGCAGCGCTTCAAGAGGCATCTCCGACAACACCATGACCAGCATAGCCGAAACGCCGATAGAAAGCGCTATGGGGACACCGAAGATAAGCAACAAAAAAAACGAGGAGAATAGAACGACGCCCATATCAAGCACCCGAAGCCTTTTTGACAATGGGGACGTCGTATTTCAGCAAGTTCTCGACGTGGGCTGCCAGATGCAGTATCGTCACCGTTCCGGTGAGAGGAAAAACGAGGTACATCCAGGCCATCGATATCGGTATCGACGAGGCCATTTGCATCCTCTCCGCGATACAGAACTCCGCGCCATACCACCCCGTTACTCCGAAGAAGACGATCCCCGTCAACTCTATGGCAAGCATCATGATTTTTCTGACGGGCTTTGGCAGCACATCCAGCATGAAGGTGACGGCGATGTTGGAACCACGCTTAAAGGCTATCGTCGTTCCCAGAAAAGAGGCAAACACCAACAAAAAGCACGTCACCTCTTCCGACCAGGTCAGCGACTTAAACCAAGTCCGAAAAACAATCTGCAAGATCGTCACCACGGTCATCAGCGTTAACGTCAGAAACAAACCCACTTCGCAGAGCGAATTCATACCGTCGCTCAACCATCCTAGCAACGAGCGGCGGGATTCCACCGATGCCATATTCCTACTTTGTGTCCAGTATGGACTGGATGAGGTCTTTGCCGTACTCCTGCTCATACTTTTCGTAGACGCTCTTCACCGCGTTTCGGAAAAGAGACAGGTCGGGCTCCGAGACCTGCATTCCCTTGTCTTTCAACGACTGAAACCACTCGGCTTCCATCTCGTTGTCGATGGTACGATTGTATTTCGCCGCTTCCAGCGCGCTTTCGGACACGATCCGCTGCTGTTCGGGCGTGAGCTTGTTCCACGTTCTCATGCTCATGAGGATCACATTGGGAGCATACGCGTGGCGAGTAATCGAGAGGTATTTGTTCGAGTCGTTGATGTTATAGGCCGCGATGACGTTCAACGGATTCTCCTGTCCGTCGATGGTTCCCTGTTGCAGAGCCGTCAACGCTTCGGTCCAGGCCATCGGAACGGCGTTCGCTCCCAGCGCCGTGAACGAGTCGATATAGATAGGGTTCTGCATGACGCGGACCTTCAAGCCCTTGATATCCTCTGGCTTCTCGACGGGTCGGACGCTATTGGTTAGGTTACGGAAACCGCGCTCTCCGTAGGCGAGGCCTTTCCAACCTAGTTTCTCCATTTCCGCGAAAAATCCCTGTCCAATGGGGCCATCCAGCACTTTATACGCATGTTCCGGGGTTGAAAAAAGGAATGGCAGATCCAACACTCCGAAACTAGGGAGGAAGTTGATGACCGGGCCGCCGGTGATGATCCCCATGTCTACCGTGCCCATCTTGAGGCTTTCCAATAGATTGCGCTCGTCGCCCAGTTTCGCGTTCGGGTAGACCGTCACCGTGACCTCGCCGTTGGCGCGCGCCTCCACTAGCTCCTCGAATTTCAACGCCGCCTCGTGGAAAACGTCTTTTTCGTTGATGGCGTGGCCGAGTTTCAAGTCGATGGCGGCCCATCCAGCCCCTGTCGTCGTGAAAAGAATCGCCAAGAATGCTGTCATACACAAAAATTCTCTCACAACATATTTCCTCACAATACAACACCTCCGTTATGATTTTTTATGATTTATTATTTTATGCGTACATCACTTGTTTAGGCCATTAAAACGCATTACGGCTCCGGTACTCGCGGAACTCACCTGACTCGAATACCGCGCTAGCCAACCGCGCGAGACCCGCGGAGCTGGAATCGTGTGGTCTTTCAATCTGCTCTGAAGCTCCTCGTCCGAAATTCGGACGTTGACGCTGTGCTTCGGTATATCGATTTCAATGACATCGCCCTCTCTGAGCAAGGCTATCGACCCCCCTTCAGCGGCCTCCGGAGAGACATGTCCGATAGAAGCGCCCCGGGACGCGCCCGAAAAACGCCCATCGGTGATAAGCGCGACGCTCTTGTCGAGTTTCATGCCCGCCAGAGCCGAGGTCGGCGCCAGCATTTCACGCATACCGGGACCCCCTCGCGGACCTTCATAGCGGATAACGATGACGTCTCCCGCCTTGATTTTGCCCCCGAAGATGGCATCGATCGCCTGTTCTTCCGAGTCGAAAACCCTGGCTGGGCCGGAGTGAACCATCATCTCGGGAGCCACTGCGCTCTGTTTAACGACGCAACCGCCGCGCGCGATATTTCCCCATAGGATGGCAATGCCCCCGGCGGCACTGTAAGGGTTCGAGAGGGGGCGAATCACCTCTGGATTTCTGTTGACGGCGTCGCGAACGTTTTCCCCGACGGTTTTGCCTGTCGCGGTTATGGCGGAGGCGTCCACATGGCCGGCTTCCGCGAGATGCTTCATCACGGCAGGAAGACCCCCCGCCTCATGAAGGTCTTGAACGTGGTGATGCCCAGCGGGAGCCAGGTGGCAAAGGTTTGGGACGTGGCCGCTAATTTCGTTGATTTTTTCGAGGTTTAGTGGAATCTCGGCCTCGTTGGCGATAGCTAAAAGGTGCAGTACGCTGTTTGTGGAGCAACCCAGTGCCATGTCCACCGCCAGCGCGTTTTGAATGGATTTTTCGTTGATGATGTCGCGAGGTTTGATGTCGCGTTCCAGGAGTTCCATCACCTTCATGCCCGCGTGTTTGGCGAGCTGAGTGCGGGCCGCATAGACGGCGGGTATCGTGCCATTGCCAGGAAGCGCGATGCCGATGGCCTCAGCCAGGCAGTTCATGGAGTTGGCTGTGTACATGCCAGAGCAAGATCCGCAGGTGGGGCAGGATGTTTCCTCAACACGACGAAGCTCGGCGTCGTCGATCAGTCCGCCCTTGAGCGCCCCCACCGCCTCGAAGTTCGTGTTGAGGTTGATGGCCTCGAAGCCACCTTTGGAGTCGCTTTTTCTGCCCGCCAACATGGGGCCTCCAGAGACCAGGACGGAGGGGATATTGAGGCGTGCCGCGGCCATGATCATTCCTGGAATGATTTTGTCACAGTTGGGGATCAAAACGAGTCCGTCCACACAGTGCGCAGCCGCCATAGTCTCTACCGAATCGGCGATCAGCTCCCGAGAAGCCAGAGAATATCGCATCCCACCGTGTCCCATGACGATACCGTCGCACACGCCGATCACCGGCATCAAGATCGGTGTTCCACCAGCCATATAGACGCCTGCCTTCGCGGCTTCCGCCAGCTTATCCAGGTGGATGTGGCCGGGAACAATTTCGCTGAAAGCATAAATCACGCCGATTAGAGGACGATTTATTTCCTCCGCGGTAAACCCACAGGCGTTAAACAAAGAACGGTGTGGAGCGCGATCTGCTCCTTTAGTGACGGTATGACTTCTCAAATTCAAGACAAAAACCCCCCTCTATAATGTTCATGAATCGCTCATTCGTTTTGTGGAGCTGATTCACAAGCGTAACTGTCTCGGAGTCGCGTTTATTCACAGTATGATATCATACGTCAATCCTGAATTACGCTGAAAAGTTTGCGCATAATTGGGCATCCATGATCGCTTCCCTTTATTCAGAGAAGATTCCGAACGTATCAATTTTGTGCTCGATTTTATGCTCAATTTTATGCTCGATTCACCGTATTCTTGGCAAAGTCGGGGCTGTGCGTATGCTAATATTAATTCTATAGAGGTCGAAACGGGGGTAAATCTTTCGAAAATATTAGCCATTTCGCGTGATATTCCAGCCAAGCTGGGCATCTTTTTCTGTAGTTACCTAGCTCAAGGATCGTGCCGCTTGGGCCCATAAATCTTCGATAGCCCCGGCGGAGTATGGGGTGGAGTCCCAAAACTTATTTTAGGAGGTCTGTATTATGAAAAAGTGTCGAGGTAAGTTGGGTTTTATGTTCTGTTGCGTCGCACCGCTTTTGGTTTTGGGAGCAGCATTTTTGCCGGTTGTCGCGGAGGCGAAAATGGAATTTTGGTTGTCAAATCAATTTCCCGCGTCACACCATATTTCCAAAGGGCTCGTCCTCTTCGCAAATAAGGTCAAAGAATACTCGAACGGTGAGGTCGAGTGCAAGATTTTCGACTCTGCTCAGCTCTATAAAGACACAGAGATCGTGGAAGCGCTTCAGGATGCCCTTATCGACACCGGTTTGGTTGCGACCAACAAATGGTCGGGCATGATCCCGGCCATCGATATTTTCGAGATGCCCTTTGTCTTCAAGGATCTGAGTTCCATCAAAAAATTTCTAGATGCCGGCGCGAGCGCACTGTTAGACAAAGAACTCGAAAGCAAGGGCGTCAAAAATCTCTTTTGGGTGGATTACGGTTATGTTCAGTTCTTCAACAGCAAGCGTCCCCTGACGAAACCCGATGATATGAAGGGCCTGACTATGCGCTCCTTCAGTGGCGCCGACGCCGAGGCTCTGCAAATTCTGGGAGCGGCCCCTACAGTCATGAGTTCGTCCGAGATGTACATGGCGTTGCAGCGTGGCACGGTGGACGGCGCGACGACGGGAATGCCCGCCGCGGTCTCTCGTAAAATCAATGAGGTCCAAAAGTACATGACTCTCGCCAACTACACTACGGCCCAGTTCGCTGTTCAGGCGAATTTGGACTGGTGGAACGAGCTTTCCGCAGAAGAAAAAGAAGTCATTCTGAAGGCGGGGCAGGACACGGAGACCTGGATTCGCGGAGCCATCGCCGACTCGGAGAACGAGGCCCAAAAGGTCATCGCGAACTCTGGAGTTGAAATATATACCTTCAACGAAGCCGAGCGCAAAATATTCCAAGAAGCGACCCTCCCAGTTCGCGACTCTTTCGCTCAAAAGACGGGCAACATCGGCAAGCAGCTCCTGGAAATGGCCCAAAACGCGGATTGACCTCGCGGATTGACCTCTAAGATGGCGATTTTTTACAGATGAAAACATTACGTTTGTACGTGGAAAAAATCAACCTGGCGATAGGGTACGCGTGCGGACTCGGTATTCTGCTGATGGGGTTGATTCTGGCCTACGGGGTCGTCTGCCGTTATTTCCTTGGATCGCCCACAATATGGACTGAGGAAACGTCCGTCTATATTTTCACATGGACGATGTTGGCAGGCAGCGCTTACACGCTGATGCGGGGAAAGCATGTCCGCATCGACCTAATCTTCGAGCGGCTTCCTCAAAAGGCGCAATGCGCGCTGGATGCCCTGACGAGTCTTGCCGGCATCGCCTTCAGCGCCGTCGTCAGTTGGCAGGCGTGGGAAATGATGCAGTCATCTTTCAGGTTCAACAAGGTATCGGCCACCTTGTTGAGGGTGCCGACGTGGATACCGCAGTGCGCTCTCCTTTTGGGATTCGTGCTGTTGACTTTTCAATTCGCGTTCATCTTCGTGGACCGTGTTCAGACTTTGAGGGGAGGCGATGGGCAATGAGCGCTTTTGTGCTGGTCACACTGTTGCTCCTTTTCGTGCTGTTGCTGGGGTTGCCCGTGGCTTTCTCGCTGGGTGTGACGTCGGTGGTGCTCATTTTACAGTTCGGGCTTCCGATCAAACTCGTCGCCAACACGATCTTTACTTCCATGGACAGCTTCGTCCTCATCGCCATTCCCCTCTATATCCTGATGAGCCAGATATTGCTGGACGGACATATCGGTGACGACCTATTCGAGGTCATGAACGCCTGGGTGCGCCATCTCCCCGGAGGTCTCGCCATCGCGACGATCTTGGCATGTGCCTTCTTCGCGGCAATCACCGGATCTGGAGCCGCAACAGCCGCCACCATCGGCATGGTGGCCTTCCCCGCTCTGACGGAACGGGGTTACGACAAACGTTTCACCTTGGGACTTCTAGCGGCAGGGGGGACTCTGGGAATCCTGATCCCTCCGAGCATTCCCCTGATCCTCTACGGCTCAATCACGGAGGAGTCGGTGGGAAAGCTTTTCATGGCCGGGATTATTCCGGGGCTTATACTTGCGGGGATATTCATTGCCTATGCCGTCTGGAAAAGCACGCGAGGCGGTTTTACTTCGATGCCTCGTACCTCCTGGAAAGAGCGATTCGAGATAACCTTGAAGAATTTCTGGGGAATCCTCCTGCCGTTTTTAATCGTGGGAGGCATCTACTCCGGGTCCTTCACTCCAACGGAAGCCGCCGCTATCGGGCTTGTCTATAGTCTCTTCGTCACGCTGGTTATTTATCGCACGATCCGTTTCCAGGATATTCCGACCATCTGTCTGAAGTCAGTGGGAACGAGCTGTATGATTGCTATGGTTGTGGCTGGGGCTGTGCTTTTCGGCCGCGTCATGACGATGCTGGAGATTCCGCAGAAGCTGACGGAACTGATTATTTCCTCTCAACTCTCTCCGATTATGTTCATCTTAGCTATGAACGCACTGATGATCGTTCTGGGGTGCATCTTGGAGACGGTATCGATCGTCCTTCTGACCATGCCCCTAGTAACACCGCTTCTGGCGGTCCTGAACATCGACCCGATATGGTACGCCATCATCCTGACGGTGAACATGACGATGGCATTGATCACGCCCCCCGTTGGAATGAATCTTTATGTTATCAACAGCCTCAGAGACGACATCACTATGAAGGATGTCATTTCGGGCGTTCTTCCCTTCGTTGTTCTGATCTTCCTATTTTTGATCCTGACCATCGCGTTCCCGGTGATGAGCACCTGGCTACCGTCAGTCATGTGAGTTTTGCCCCCTTCCTTGGTTTGGGATAAGCGCTTTTATGATCCGCGTGTACCCAACATTCAACGAAAATGGCTCCCGTGAGGGAGCCATTTCTGTATCGCTGTATCGTTTGTCTGTGATAATGTCCTCCTTTGACATACTCCCACGACTAAAATTGAACACAGATGAAGGCGTTGGCTTGCTCGTCGTTTTATCGTAAAGCAATCGCTCATCATTTGGCGAGCGCTGTAAATTCAGATACGTTTTCTGTGGGTACAACGCCGCCGTGTTCAATCATCTAAATCTGTATCGTCTGTGAGCTTATTTAATTGCGACTATCAAAAGGTGTACTTTTTGACAGCCTTCCTATCACTGGCTAGCAACAGCAAAATAGCTAAATTTTTCCTAGGTATTATACCATAATTATTCCAAAATTTTGAGTCCAAATTTCAATTCTGGGATTTTATCAAAAAGTACACATTTTGATAGCCGCGATTGGACGAGTTCACAGACAATAAAGGTTTAGGTGAGTGAACACGGCGGTGCTTTACCCAAAGAACCGGAAAAAGCGTTTGTAGAGGTTTT
>JAIRYN010000074.1 GCA_031267575.1 Synergistaceae bacterium
ACTCGCTCCGCTTGGGTTGGCCCTTGGGCGAGACCTGGCGTGTGTGGGGACTGTTTTTTATCTTCGAGCTGACGACGACGTTTTTCGTTATTGCCGTGTTGCCCATGATCGAGGGATATATCGGAGCGCTTTCCATCCTCAGAACCAGAGAATTGAGTCACCCTTCGAGTCCTCTGCTGCGTAAACTGCAAAACGAAGCGCCTGGAACCTACCACCATAGCCTGATGATCGGCGCTCTGGCGGAAGCCGCCGCGAACGAGTTGGGCATGGACGCGAACTTGATGAAGGTGGGCGCGTACTACCATGACGTCGGAAAACTTTATCGTCCTCACTTTTTCGTCGAGAACCAGATGGGGGGCGAAAACATCCACGACACCCTGTCACCTACTTTGTCCGCCGTGGCCATCATCGCTCATGTTCGAGAGGGAATCAAGCTGGCGAAGGAGTTCGGTCTGCCTAAGCAGGTGAAAAACTTTATCGTGGAGCATCATGGAACGACTTCTCTGGGATATTTTTACAAAAAGGCCATGACCTTGGGGGAAAACGTAGACTTCGAGCAATTTTGTTATCCTGGCCCCAAACCTCAGTCCAGAGAGACGGCCCTTTTGATGATGCTCGATTCTCTGGAAGCCGCCATGAGGGTGGAAATCAAAAACGTCACCAGCGCGAAAGATATTCAAGAGGTTATCGAGCGGGTGGTGGCGAGTAAAATCGCGGCGAAACAATTGGATGACGTGGACTTCACTTTTAAGGAAATACAGCGCATCGAGGGAGCGATCCTGAAGGCGTTTCAGTCCATGTACCACACGAGAACAGTAAAAGAAATAAAACTTCCAGACGCGGGAGGGGTATAGGTTTTGAAGTTACAACTGAACATCGACGCTTCGGAGGAAGGCGACCCACAAAGTCCCATAAACGTTCAAACTCAGGGGGGGGGACAAAGTCTCGTTCCTCTCGACGTGGTCGCGAGTCTGGAGCGCATTTTTGCCGAGGAATTGGCGTCGTTTTACCCAGATGCCGCCCATTACGCTCAGGTGGAAATCTCCGTTTCGTTTTTGAATGAAGGAGAGATGCGGGAAATCAACCAAAAACACAGGGGTGTGGACGAGATCACGGACGTGCTGTCGTTTCCTCTTTGGGAAAACGGAGGTCAGTTTGTCCCAGAGCCTATGACCGGCTTCCTTCCCTTGGGAGATATTTTGATTTGCCCGGAAGGAGTGAAGCGTTTTCACGACACGCTTCCCTATTCCGAGGCTTTATGTCTTCTATTGGCTCATGGTTTTTTGCACCTATTGGCCTGGGACCACGACACCCCAGAAAAAGAGCACGCTATGTGGGAACGCCAGGAGCTTCTCAAGTCTAGGCTATTGCCGGCTTTCGAGGAGGGGCTTTGATGGCAACCTTCTCCGGCCTGCTTGTCCCTTTGCTACGAGGGATTTTTTGGCTGGTTATTCTTTTGGTGTTGTCCGCTTTTTGCAGCGCTGCCGAGACAGCTATCACCACCGCGGGACGCGGTAAACTTCTAGCCTTACAAGGGGCGCGACCTTTTTACAAATCCCTGTTCCAATGGCTGATCGACGATATTCAGGGAGCGCTGACCCTTTGTCTGATCGCCAACAACGTCGTCAACATCGGAGCCAGCACCCTGGCCACCACTATCGCCTTGAAGCTCTTCGGCACAGGAGGAATCGTCTATGTCGTGCCTTTCATGACGGTGATGATCGTTATTTTCGGCGAGATTTTGCCTAAAAGCGTTTCCATCGTCTACTCCGAGCGCGTCCTTTTGTTCTGTACCCCCATTTTGCGGGTCTTGAACTTTTTGGCTTACCCCATCACACGCCTCATGCAAGGGGGGGTCTGGGGGGTTGGTTGGCTTCTCCGCCTGGACCTGAAACGACAGGGGCCTTTCGTAACCCGCGAGGAAATCGAGCAAGTCGTCAATATCGGAGAGCAGAGCGGGGCCATTGAGGCCGTGGAACGACGCATGATCCACGGGATTATCGACTTCGAGGATACCCGCGTTTACGAGATCATGGTACCTCGGATGGATATGGTGACCCTCGAAAATACCGACACCATTGCCTCGGCCATGGAGGTATTCATCGAACACGGACATTCTCGTCTACCCGTCTACGAGGACAACCCCGACAATATCATAGGGATTCTCTATGTCAAAGACACGCTAAAAAATCTGGTGGAGGGAGACCTGGCCCGGCTTGTGGATTCTTTGGTACGTAAGCCCATGTTCGTTCCTGAAAGCATTCGGACGGTGGAGCTGTTGGAGGCCATGCGGCGCGACCACGTGCACATCGCCGTCGTGGTAGATGAGTATGGGGGTATCGCGGGCCTCGTCACCATGGAGGACCTGCTGGAGGAGATTGTGGGGGAGATACAGGACGAGTACGACCAGGAAGCTCCCGATATTCTGGAGGAGGAGGATGGCTCTTACCTCGTTCAGGGAAACATGAGTTTGGAAGACTTAAGCGAGGTCTTGAAATGCCCCTTTGAATCCGAGGACGCGGAAAGCATTGCCGGCCTGGTGTTGTCCCTGGCGGGGGGATTCCCTGAGGACAACGAGGAGTTTGAATACGCGAACTGGATCATCAAAGTAGTGGATTTGGAAGATCATCGCATCAAATTGCTTCGTTTGGCGCGAAAAGGACAGAAAGAACAGAAAATACAGAAAGATACCGGAGGAAAAAAGGCTTTATGATGGACGGTCGAGAGTTCTATTGGCCTTGGCCTAATATGCCATCCGAAACGCTTCTCCAGAAAGCGCGTGCCGTGGCGGAACATGCCTACGCGCCTTATTCTCGTTTCAAAGTGGGAGCCGCGCTTTTGACCTCGGATGGCGGCGTGATTTTGGGATGTAACGTTGAAAACGCCTCTTACGGTATGTCATCCTGTGCCGAGCGCAACGCCATCGCTAGCATGGTCGCCATGGGACATTTTGACCCTGTGGCCATTGCGGTGGTGGGCGGAAAGTTTGGCACGCCTTGCCCGCCCTGCGGCGCTTGCAGGCAGGTGATGGCGGAGTTCAACCCAGATATGCTGGTGTTGCTGGAGTCCCCCAATAGAATCATCATTATAGGCGTCAATGAGTTGTTGCCCCTCCATTTTTCTCTAATGGAAAGAGCGTAGAAGAATGGAAAGAGCGTAGAAGAAATGCGCTGCGGTGTCATCAGCTTAGTTGGTCGTCCTAACGTGGGTAAATCGTCTCTGGTCAACGCCCTTTTGAAGAGCAAGGTAGCCATCGTGTCCCCAAAGCCTCAGACAACCCGTAACGCGGTGCGCTGCGTTTATAACGACGACCGGGCCCAAATTATTTTCACGGATACACCGGGCGTTCATATCCCCAAAGACAAGTTAGGGCGTTTTCTTGTGGACTCCGTAGAAGATGCCTTGAAGAACGCCGACGCGGTTTGTTACCTGGTGGAAGCGAGAGACCGGAAGATCAGCCTGGAGGACCGGGAGGTTTTGGCCGCCTTGGCGGAGGTCCGTTGTCCTGTTGTCCTGGTGGCGAACAAGTACGATCAGCTCAAAAAGAACCGCGGCGTTCCACAAAACTTCTCCGTTGGGGCCTTCAATCTTTACGGTAGAGAGCGAGCCTTCGCGGCTCAGGTTGCTCTATCGGCGACGGAGGGACGCGGGATAGCCGCGCTCATTGACACGTTGCTGCCTTTTTTGCCGGAGGGAGAGCCTTGGTACGATCCTGATATCCTCATAGACAGCACAGAACGCTTTATGGCCGGAGAGATTATCCGGGGCCAAGTCTTGTCTTCGCTGCGGGACGAAGTGCCGCATTGCGTGGCAGTGGAAATCGAGGAATACAAGAGCCCCGACGAATACCCAGAGCGGCGTAAACTGTACGTTCGAGCCTCGCTCATTGTCGAGACGACGGGGCAGAAAACCATTCTCATCGGCGAGTCGGGGTCGATGCTCAAAAAAATCGGCCAAATCGCCCGAATTGATCTGGAAAAAATCACAGGGCACTCTGTGTACTTGGACTTGTGGGTGAAGGTTTCCCCTCGCTGGCGTCAGTCCGGTTTGGTTTTGAGGCGCCTAGGATACTCTTGACTAGGATACTCACTTGACTAGAATACTCACTCCCGCTTCGGCGGGCTTTATTTCCGCTGCTGGCGTGGTTTTGGGCCGCCGCGTCTTGGGTGAGGGAGATCTATACCTCACTCTTTTTCTCAGGGGACTGGGGCTTGCTTTTGTTTCCGCCCGGGGCGCGGCTTCGGGAAAGGTACGCTTCGGCGGAGGCACGGAGCCCTTGGTGTGGAGCACGTTCACTCTGTACCAAAACAAAGGAGGCGAGGGAGGAAAAAAATACTTGAAGGGCGTGGACGTGGCGGACGATATGCTAAAGCTCCGATCTTGTGCCGAGGCGCTTTTCGCTGCCGTTCGCTGGGCGAAACTTTTGACGCGGCACTTGATGGAGGGGCACCCCTCTGATGACCTGCTGGCGAACTTCTATTGGAGCATGAAACTGGCGACTGGTGGGGAAATCCCCGTCGAAGCCGTGGAATGGCGTTTTATGTGGCGTTGGCTGAAAAATTGGGGTCTGGCGCCTTCCTTAACCTATTGTTTCGACGGTTCTCCCGGTGAGCTGGAGCTCCTGCAAAGGGTAGCTGCCGCGAAGGGGTCGGAGTTGGAGCTTTTCACGTCGCAAAATTCCAATCTGAAACAAACCTTGGACGAGCACCGCCACTTTTTCACCAGAGCGGCTCGGCGGGCGGAGGCGTTCCTGCAAGAGACATAAGTGCAGCGGAAAAAGCGCGTGATATGTCCGATTCTTTGAGCGTACTAATATCTACTTATAGCTATCAGATACATTTCGCATCGTATTCCGAAGATCATATGATCCAAGGAAAAGCTGAATCTCGCAAAGTTTATCCAAAGGATAAACGCTTTTTGAAAAATTGATTATCGATGTAACCTTGGTTTTCGGTTTCAATATCGATGTTTTCGTTGAATATTTTACGTTCGGAACTTCTCCGAACAACCTTTTATATTCAGTTTTCAAGGTGCGAAAGAAACGTAACAAGCTACTATCGTGATATTAATAAGAAGGAGTCTGATACAAATGAATATAAATTAAATATAAATAGATACTTATATCGATACTATACGATGGCCTTCCCCTTTCGTTACTCTCGTTACTCTTCGGTTTCAGGGGGAACGCATTCGATCCGCAACTCATTTAATCGCGCTTCCTCGACGGGATCGGGCGCTTTCGAGAGCAAACATTGGGCTTTCTGCGTTTTGGGAAACGCGATGACATCGCGGATGGACTGCGCGCCGCAGAGGAGCATCGCGAGGCGATCCAGCCCCAGGGCGATGCCCCCGTGAGGAGGCGTACCATAGGCAAGCGCGTCCAGAAAAAAGCCGAAACGCTCTCGGGCTCGTTCCGGGCTGAGCCCCAGGCAAGAAAACACCTTGCGCTGCACCTCTGGATCGTGAATCCGAATGGAACCGCCGCCTACCTCGTTGCCGTTCAAGACGACGTCGTAGGCTCGGGATAGAACTTTTCCCGGATCCGAATCCATCGACGCGAGATGCTCCAACACAGGAGAGGTGAAAGGATGGTGCGTCGCCGACCAGCGGCGTTCTTCCTCGTCCCACTCGAACAGCGGAAAGTGAACGACCCACAGGAACTCCCAGGCTTTTTCGTCGATCAAGCCCCGACCCTTGCACAACTCCAGGCGCAGCGTTCCCAAAATTGTACAGGCGGTAAGCCGAGAAGCGTGCGCCACAACAAATAGGGCATCTCCATCGACAAGCCCGGCGATTTTCTTCAGACGGCCGAGTTCGTCCTCATTGAGGAATTTAGCCAGGGGACCCTTGAGTTCGTTTTCTTTGACCTGAAAAACTCCCAGGCCCGACGCACCCAGCTTTTTCACTCGGGTCTCCAAGTCCAAAAGCTCTTTGCGAGATAGAGACGCTCCTCCCGGAAGGGGAAGCGCGCGTACCACGCCTCCGTTCTCCAAGATCTTGCGGAAGGGTTCGAACGAGGCGTTTTTGAAAACAGGCTCCAGATCCACGAGCTTGACCGGAACGCGCAGATCTGGCTTGTCGCTGCCGTAAAGGTCGATGGCGTCCCAGTACTCCATACGGCGGAAAGGTACGGGAATATCCACGTTCAGGATCTCTTTGAACAGTCCCTCCATGTAGCCCTCGATCATTTCCAGAACGTCGTCTTCCACAACGTAACTCATCTCGACGTCGACCTGGGTGAACTCTGGCTGACGGTCGGCGCGTAGGTCCTCATCTCGGAAACATTTGACGATCTGGTAATAACGGTCGAAACCGCCAACCATCAAAATCTGTTTAAAGATCTGCGGTGATTGGGGAAGCGCGTAAAAGGTTCCTGGGTTAACGCGGCTGGGAACGAGATAATCTCTCGCGCCTTCGGGCGTGGCCTTCGTCAACATCGGCGTTTCGATCTCGACAAATTCGTTGTTCGCCAGGTAGTTGCGCGTAAAGACGTATAGTTGGTTGCGTGCGCGCAGGTTATTTTGCATACGCTCACGGCGCAGGTCCAGGTAACGGTGCGTGAGACGAAGATTTTCGTCCACCTTGTCCGTGCCGTCTCCCACCTCAAAGGGTAGAGGCGCCGACGGAGAGAGCAGTAAAAAATCCGCCGCGACGATTTCAACCTTGCCCGTGACGAGAGTAAGGTTTTCCGTTCCCTGGGGTCGCTTGGCCACCGTGCCTCGAACCGCAACGCAGTATTCGCTGCGTAGGTTGCCCGCCCGGTTGTGGACGTCGCCACTATCGGGGTTGAATACGACCTGAACGAGACCCGAATAGTCCCATAGCTCCACGAAGATGATACCGCCTAAGTCCCGTCTTCGTCGAACCCAACCGTTGAGCCGGATCTCTTTTCCGATATCCTTTTCGTTTACCCGACCGCACAGGCACGAGCGTTTCCAGGCATCGTCAAAAACATTCGTCCTAGCGGTCTCCTTCACTTCCTTCACTTCCATGCTGCCCACAAAAACTCCTCCCCAGCCCAATCAAACTGAATAATCGCTTATTATATAGTGAATTAAAGTAAAAAGCCTAATGCATATTGACATACTTCCACGACTAAAGTCATGGAATTTTAAGATCGACAAAGACAGTCTACTGAAACCGGTCTTACATCTTTTCCTTTAAAAGTGGATGTCCCCCACTTTGAGAATATTTGCAGCCGCATTGATATCCCGATTGATATCCCAATTGATATCCCGGTCGTGTTCCGCCCCGCATCTCGGACACGTCCATCCACTTTGAAACTCGGAAGGGACATTTTAACCCCGCGTTTCAGATTGCTGAAGAACAGTTTATACGCTCTGTCAATACGTTGCGCGATATCTTGTATCGCCTGAGAGCCAATATTATTCCAGTATCCGTAGCGTTTAGTTTTCTTCAGTTTGGTTATATGCCGTTGCAAACGGATAACATCGAGGCTTTTACCGAACATCTGATAGTAGCGGCGATGAAGCGCGATTAAATGATTGTAGATCGACCCGGCAAGGCTAATCTTATGGTGAAGATGTTTATTTCGTTTGGCCTTGTAGAGTTTGAAAACCTAGGTTCTCATTTATTTTTCTGCTCTTCGATACACTTCATGATAGTTTTCTTTGAAATGTGCCCCACAGATTCACAGTAGTACGAACGTGTCCATAAGGAAGGCATTTTCAGGAGATGAGGAAGTTCCAAGCGCAATACTCTTACGATAAAGCGATGAGAAAGCCAACGGCTTCAGCCGTTGAATGAGAATTGCAACGCCACCAACCGTGGCGTTGCAATTCTCAATCAACATAGCGAGGGGAGCATGTAAAAGGC
>JAIRYN010000075.1 GCA_031267575.1 Synergistaceae bacterium
CTACTCCGTATCTCCTTCCACATTGCTGCTTCCGGAAACCGTCGTTCAACTTGCATGTGTTAAGCACGCCGCCAGCGTTCGTCCTGAGCCAGGATCAAACTCTCAGCTCATTCTTTTCATCAACAACTTGAAGTCCATTAACTTAAAGTCTATCAACAAGTCTATTAACCAAGTCTATTAACTTAAAGTCCATCAACTTCGAGCTATTTCAAAAATCATTTCTTTGCTTGACCTATGCACTGTATTCTATTATCAAGTTTCATGGGGAGAAAAACTTAAAGCTCCCTGTTGCCTATGTCGACAACGCAAGGTAATATATCATGGGGTTTTTGAAAAAGCAAGCCCCTCTTCAAAAGAAATTTTGGAAGAAATTTAAAATGTACAACATCCACATAGGAGTTTTCAGGAGGCTTTGATCTTGCAAAATACACGAAAGCGACCGCGTAAAAAACGGCATAAAAGTTTTATTCTGAGGTTTTTCGTTTTTCTTTTGGCTCTTTTGCTGTTATTCTTACTACTTTCGGTTGGACTGACCAGCGCGGGCGTGGCCTATTATGTGGTGACAATTTCGAAGGAGCTGCCAACGAAGGACGACATTCTGACCCACAAGAACAGCGAGCCCAGCTTGGTGTACGACCGTAACGGGAAAGTTATCGCTCGCCTTTTTATTGAAAATCGCACGTCTTTGCAGCTCAATCAGGTATCGCCGTGGATGATTCGCGCCATTCTGGCGGCGGAGGACTCCGCGTTTTACCAACATCGAGGTTTTCGTGTAACCTCCATCTTGCGGGCCTTGTGGATGGACCTCGTCAAGCGCGACGCCCTGCAAGGCGCCAGCACGATTACCCAACAACTCGCTCGTAACCTCTTCCTCACTCAAGAAAAGAGCATCGCCCGCAAGGTCAAGGAGATCATCCTCTCCTTGCGTATGGAACAATTGCTCACCAAGAACGAGATCCTGATGGAGTACCTGAACACGATCAACTTCGGGCGTGGTGCCTGGGGAGTAGAGACGGCGGCCCATACTTATTTCGGCTGTTCCGCGGCCGAACTGGATGTGGCTCAGTCTGCCGTCCTGGCGGGGCTTGTCGCCGCGCCGGGACGGTACAACCCCCTAAGTAACCTTTCCCGCGCGAAAGACCGGCAAAATTACGTCTTGCGCCGAATGGAAACCCTAGGCTGGATCGACTCCAATCAAAGAAAACGCGCTTACAACGAAGAACTTGCCTTCAAACATATACCCAACAAAATCGAGGAGTACAACTACGCACCTTATTTCGTGTCTCATATTCTTTTCAATGAGCTTTTGCCTCGGTACGGTACGGACCGTGTGTATACCGGTGGCCTTCAAATCAAAACAACCCTGGACCTAGACCTCCAAGAATCGGCGCAAGAAGCCATCCGTACCCTGAAAAGTCAAGGTGCTCTGGTCTGCCTCGCCGCCGAAACGGGCGAGGTGCTGGCTCTGGTGGGAGGCAAGGATTTCCAAGAAAGTAAATTCAACCGGGCCACCCAGGCCTTTCGGCAACCAGGCTCCAGCTTCAAGCCCGTTGTTTACGCCACCGCTCTGGAAAACGATATTCTGCCCACGGACCACTTTCTGGACGAGTCGCTCGTTTTCGAAGACAATGGACGAAAATGGTCACCGAAAAATTCCGACGGGAAATATCATGGAGAAGTCACGGTACAAAAAGCGCTGGCCAGTTCCTACAACACCGTAGCCGTCAGGACCGCCGCCTATATCGGGACGCAATCTATCGTCGACATGGCGCGCAACATGGGCATCACCTCGGAGTACTTGACGAGCGACCTTTCCGTCGCTTTAGGGTCCGCTAGCGTAACACCTCTGGAAATGGCCGTGGTCTTCAACTGTTTTTCCAATGGGGGAAAACGCACACCGCCCCTCATGATCCGAGAAATCACCGCGCCGGACGGAACGGTTCTGGAGTCTCATGATCCACAGTCCATACAGGCGATTAATCCTGAGACGGCTTACGTCCTGCGTTCTATGCTATTCGACGTCATCCGCGGCGGGACGGGTTCTCGCGCGAGTCTTACCAAAGCCGAAGCATTCGGCAAGACAGGAACGTCCAACGATTTCATCGACGCGTGGTTCATCGGAGGATCTCCGGGTTTAACCACCGCCATCTACGCGGGCAATGATAATCACAAGAGCCTTGGACGGAACCAAACGGGGGGCGTCGTCGCTGCGCCAGCCTGGAAGATCTTCATGGATTTCGCCGTGGAACACTTGGGAACGCCTGAAAAATTCGAGCCTGCTCCGGCGTGGGTCGAGGTTGACCAAATCTCTATTTGCCGCACGACGGGCTTTAAAGCCAGGTCGGGGTGCCCTGTCGTGAAGCTGTACATGCCCACGGGACGGGGACCGTCCGCCGAATGTCCCCTGCACGGTGGAAATTACGACGCCGCTGTGATAGACCCCAACGCGCCTCGCCTCTTCTTAATCGACCAAGACGAAGTCCCTGAAGACAAGGATGTTCCCGATACCTTAACTCCGCAAGCTCCCGTGGATTCCACGCCTCAGTATATTCCCCAGGAGCCCGCTCCTTATCACCATGACCCCAGTCCGGCCGAAGAGCTCGAGGAGAGGTACCAGGAACTTCTGAAGCAGTATGGAATAGAGTGAGGGAAAATAGTGAGAAAAAATAGTGAAGAGAAGTCCGGAGCTTATTAGGTTATAATAAGAAATCATGGGTTCCGATGAGAGCGGGTTGACCATTTTGTTCACGTAGACGCCGTTTTGAGGGGAGGTCTTCCGTGTTTTACAAAGTCACCAAAGTCACCAAAGCCATTAAAAAAGCCATTCTGGTGGTTGCCGTTTTGCAAGTATCTTCCGCGTGGGCATACGAGGTTGCGGGTTCTCGCGACCACCCTCTTTTTCGTAGGTCGCCGGGATACCATATTGTGGAATACGGCGGTGGAGAGCGCGCCTTGACGATTCCCACGGGAAAGGGTTCTATTTTTCTCGCGGGCCGATGGACCGAAATTGTTTATCACACGGACGCTAAGCCTTTTTCCTCCGATGAATTGGGACACCGTTTTCTTCGTTCTTTGCAAAATGCGGGAGGCGAAGTTGTGTTTCGCGAAAATCCTGGACTTGGTGGGAGTCTTGTGGTGGGGAAGCTGGCTCGCTCAGGCCGTGACGTTTGGGTGACACAGGAGGTTACGGCCTTGCGGGAATACCGGTTGTCCTTTCTCGAAGCTCCGAAACATCAACCCGGAGTATCTCCTCTTTCTGTTCCTGACAATGAAAAGGAAGCCCAGGTATTGGACCTTCTGCGAATCGTGGAGCGCGTCGGCAGCTTGGAATTCGCCGCGCATTTCGCTCCGGGGTCGAGTAAGTTATTGACGAGCTATCAAGAGAATTTCAGTAAAGTCGCAATGTTGATGGAAAAAGATCCTTCCTTAAAATTCCGTATTTCCACCTACACCGATTCTGATTTAAAACCAGCCGACCAGAGAACCTTGTTACGCGACCGAGGGAAGGTTTTGTTTGACGCTTTGACGGCCTTAGGCTCGGACGGAAACCGTTTAGAGGTGGACCTTTCGGTTGCTGACGCGTCGGGCCCCACCGCTCCGCGGGACGTTGTACGGTTGACCTCCGTTGATTCGCTGGATCCCCCGCTTGGAGCACGATGACGCACATTTCAGGTAAAACTTTTCAGGAGGAACACATCTGGCAGAAGTTTTTGACCCTCACCCGCGAAGGCGTCATCGATTTCGATTTTGAAACGCGGCAAATTCGCTGTTCCCCACAGTTGATTCGGAACCTCAAATTGACGCCTGAAACTCTGCCCCGTACCCTTGAACAATGGTCCGAACTCTACCATATCGAGGACTACGCGAAAAGCCAGGAGCTTCGCTACCTCCTCTTTGAGAGCGAAGAAGAGGCTTTTTCCCTGGAGCGGAGGCTTTATTGTGGCGACGGACACTACCGTCGGTTGCGGATGGACGCCGTGTGCTTCCGGGATCCAATGGGAAAAATTCAACGCCTGATTGGCGTGGAGACGGTCCTTCCTCAGGACGCTAACGACCAAAGAGAAGAAATGCTCATGCGTCTGACGGAAATGGAGAGACGCCTCGCGCTTTCGCGAGAGGAAAACGCGCGAGCGGCTTTCGTGATGGGCATGGCGAACGCGATCCCCGATCTTTTGTTTTTCTACGAACTCAACGGTGACTTGACGTTCCACAACGCGGCTTTTGCAAACGTCCTGTCCCGCAACCCCGACCTGACGGAGTGGGCGATTCGGGTCGCCAAGAAAAGCGCGGGTTCTCAGTCGGAGGAACAACGCTCCTACGAAGACGCTTATGGAAGGCTTCGAGACCTGCGAACGCTCCTCGTTCCCTTTTCTCAAGGCGCAACTAAGGGGGTCATCGGAATTTCCTCCGACGTGACCGAACTTGAAGAGATGGAAGCGGATATGACCCGTCTCAAGCGCCTATTGGGGAAAATCTCGCTTTCCGAAAAAAAGACGAACCCTGAAACTGAAACCGAAATTGAAATTAAAACTGAAACTGAAGTCGAAATTGAAGTCGAAACGGACAAGGAGAAGCCTTCTTCTTCCGATTTCTCTAGTTCTTCTTCCGCTTTTTCTTCCAGAGAGGGCGTTGATCTGAACTCGAACTACGGAAAAGAGGTCGGGAAACGACTGGAAGACGCCCTAAACGCACTGTCGGATCCGAGGATCGAAAAACTTTTTCCAGCTCGGCGAGAACAGATCGAGACCCTGCTTCGCGCCGCGGAAAGAGCGGAGCTGGAGGTGGGGGTCATCGGCATCACCAGCAGCGGAAAATCCACCTTCATCAACGCCATGATGGGTGAGCAGCTTTTGCCCGAGGAAACTCAGGCGACCACTAACCTAGTGATCCGCTGTCGCAAAGGAGAAGAGCGGAGCGTAACCGTCGTTTTGCAGAACGGCGAGCGCAAGCGCGTCCTGGGACTACAGCTCACCGCCGGGTGGATGGAAGGCTTGGCCTCCGAGCGTTTGAACCCCGCCAACAAAAAAGCTGTCGCTTTTCTGGAGTGGACGAGCCCCGCCGCCGCGGTCCCAGAAGGCTTGGTCCTCGTTGATACACCGGGGCTGGACGCTTGTGATTTCCCGGAGCACTCCGAGATGTTGTTGCGCCAATTGTTGCTCACGCTGGATGTAGTGATTTACGTGACCTCCATAAGAAATCCGCTCAAGGCGGCCGATTTGGAATCTTTGGAGGCTGTCCTGGAGCAGGACCAAAAGGTCATTTTCCTACTATCCCAAATCGACATGGAGCGAGACGACACAGAGGCCGGGAAGGTGGTTTTCTCGCGAGAGCGGAAACTCTCCGCTTACGTTCAAGAACTTCGCCGGGACATCGAAAAAAATTTCCCCAAAGAGTGTCCTCTCGGAAACTCCACCATTATCCCTGTTTCCTCGAAGTTGGCGATGAGGCATTTTTATGACCGAGAATCCGCCGCGTGGCAAGCCTCGAACTTCGGCTTTTCAATCAAACAGTTAGAGACGTTTCAGGTCAATTTAAACCGTTGCAGGATCGAGGCCCGAGCGAAACGCGCCTTCATGTTGTTGTCGCGAACGGCTCTTGATGTGGAACTGGCGTTGAAAAGCGCTTCCTCAGAGAAAACCGAAGAAAAAGCCGAGTCCGAGGCCCGTGCGCGGCGGGAAAAAGTTCACGCTCTCCGCGATGCTCAACGTTGGGTTAACGCGGAGATTGCCGCCGTGCGCAATGAATGGCGCCGTTCACTCGACCCCCAATATCACATGGATTGCCTGAAGAAGGCGATAGAAAGCGCCAATACTCTTAAGGGAATCCAAAACCGGTACGAGCGCTGGGGAAAGGAGTGGGAGGAGTTGAGCGCCCAAATAACCTTTCGGATGGACAGAGCCCGCCGTTCTTGCCGCGATATTTTGCAAAAACACGACCTCGTGTCTGGGGACTGCTTTCAAAGAGCCTTGGACGACAAAAGCGAACTGCCTTCCTTTTCCCGGTACGTTTTCTACGAGGCGCAGGAAGTGCGAGTCAGAGGCTGGTTCGAGAACCTGGAATTTTGGCCCAGGTATGAGGTTTTTTCCCGGCGGGAGGTGGATAGGAATAAAATGCTGGCGGGCGTGGGGATGTTGCTTTCCGAACGTCTGCGTTTGCTAAACGAACATCTTTCCTGGTGGGAGGCTCGCATGAAAGAGGATTACTGCGACCTTCTTTACGAAGAATTGAGACGTGAGGAAGCCGCTCTGGTCGATGTCGATCATGTCGTCGCGGACGCGTCGGCCTCGCGGGAAGCGTTGTCGCGGGCTCTAGAAAACCTGCGCGACGCCGAGAAAGGAATCGAGGAACTGACGAAATCGGCAATCGATCTGTTGGCGTCCGAACACTCCGAAGATCTCGAAACCAGCGATCCCAATGTCGTTTTTACGGGACAGGAAATCTGGAAGTCGGACTGGGAAAAGAGCTCAAAAAATGAACCGGAGGAAAAAGAAGAGAGGGAGCAGGGGATTTTCGCGCCTCTTTTGGCCACGTTTCATGAGCAGAACATCCAATCTCGCTTTCTGGAACTCGACGGCTTGCGCCGAAGTCGCCGGATCGTTCTGCTGGGCCTGAGACGCCATGACTCTCTGGGTTTTTTATCCCGCCTAGCCCATGACCTGGCGATGAGCGACACACTGGGAGCAGAGAACGAGGAAGCGTGGCTTGCCTGCGGTTCAACGCTCCCCGCGCTACCTTATGTCCCGTTGGACGTTCCCGATTCGCTCCTACGTCAACTGGAGGTTCTAGTGGCGCCCAGCGACGGACTCTGTAACCTTGAAGGCTCTTTCCACGTGGATTGGGACGATCTTTTCACGGAGTGGTTGCCCATTGTCCACCTCGACATCGCGCGTATCGATTCGGGTTTGTCCGACTTAGCGAGAGCTCCCTACATGCGCGCCCTCGCTCACGCGGATTCCTGGATCGCGGCGTCCGGGCAAGGCGCCCTCTTCAATGGCCGCCTGTCCGACCTGCTGACGGACGTTCCAGAGCGGATGGATCTATTTACCCGAAGCCGGGAATGCGGGGAGCGAGTCGAGTGGTTCGTCTACGAGAATTACGACGCGCGTTACACGGACTTCATGCTCTGGGGAAGGAACCTCGAACAAGGTTCCGATGAGACATTGCTGCAAAAATGGGCCGCGAGCGGACACGACTTTAAGTTTCCGTTTACGAAGCTTCGGCTACGTTTTGCCCTGGAAGGGGCGAGGCGCAAGAAAAAATCTGTCGCGAATTTTCATATCGAAAACAGGGGTACGGCATGAGGACAAAAATTTAAAATCGGGAAAAAAAGCAAGAAAAAAATTAAGATAAGAAAGGAAGCTCGCCGCGTTGATGAATGTTGGTGTAGCCGACCGCCCGTTGGATCACACAACGGCGCGGGTTGTGTCGGAATTAGCAAGTACGTTACTGCCTCGTTTGGAGGAGGTTCTCGTCTCCGAGCTGAAAAAAGCGGCGGAGACTTTGCCGGACCGAACCAACCGGGGCGTCGAGGAAACAATGATCGCTCTGGACCGGCTGATCAAAGCCAGCGATGAGATTGCCGTCTCTCTGAATACGGCGGAAGAATCCGCGCGAAACGTTTTAAATAGCGTGTTGCCCGCATTTTCGAATATCCGCGACCAATTGGATGCCTTTGCCGCGCGCTCTGCCTCCGCAATCGGGGCTGCCGAGGCTAAGGGCTTCCTCGCTTTGCAGGAGGCTATAGCCAATTGGGAAGGTGTTCTGAAAGCGGACGGACGCGCCCAAACCAGGGAGTTGAGTGAGTTTTCCTCCGAACTTTCGGAGCTGACGAGAGGCATGGAGGCCACCTTGCCCCAAGCAGTCAAAGACGCGGTGGAAAAGGCCATGACCATCCACCGTGGCGAATGGGAAAAGTCCATACTGGAGCAAAAGGAGACGCTGGAAAAAAGATTGGCGAGGATTGAAAAGATCGCGAAAATACTCGCGATAGGATGGGGCGTTACCTTTGCTTGCGTGCTGACTAACCTGGCGCTGTATTTGTGAGCCGTGTTTAAAACATTTTTTTAAAGAGGTGATGAAGGTGATGGAAATTACGCAAGTCGACAACATCGTCACAGTATCGGGATTGCTGCATCACATCAGAAGCGAAAAGAAGAACGACAAGTATTTCCTATTTTCCATCAAACAGGAGACGCCCTGGTACGACGGAACCACCCGCAAAGATTTTTTGGTCTCCAGGGCGTTCATTCCCACGGTGCGAGAGACAGTTAGGAGTCTTCCCGAGGGAACGCCGCTAAAGGTCCAAGGATCTCTTCACTCCTCTCTGGGCAGTGGAGAAATGTATATTTACGCGCAAGAAGTGGAAACGATAGTATAATGGGCGACATGTCCAGATTCGGACTCGTAAGCTTATTCGGACTCGTAAACTTAATGGAAAAGCGGGTGTTTTTTTGGTTTTAACGGAAGATATTCTTGGAGAGAACAGCGTCAAAATATCGGGCAAGGTCCACTTCTTAAAAGGACAATCTGAGGGCGAAACGGGAACAGGCAAGTACGCGCAGTTCGCCGTGCGTCAAGATACCGAGTGGGAGGGAGGAACGAGACGCGATTTTTTGGTGGTGCGTGTGTACGACGAGGCTTTGCGCGAACAGCTTCGCGCGAAGCAAGAAAACGACGATGTGAGCGTGGAGGGCACATTGCGTTCCTCCCGGGGTAGCGGTGTCAATTATGTCCGTTGCGCGTCGATAACGTAAGAACGTAAGATTGAAAAACACGTAAAAGTAACCGTTTTTCATTATGCTATAATGCCGATTGATGTAAAAATAAAAAGGGGGGGAATCGTTAAACGCGGGGAAACGAAACACATTGAGTCCGTCACTTCAAGTTCCATAACTAGTTTAAAGAAGGGGGATTGCTGTAATGACGACGTTTCTTATTGGGTTGGTTATTTTGTTTGTGGGGTCCGCCATCTATGGACAGATCTGCGTTAACGTCATGAAACCTGACGATCGTAAGACGCCGGCGTTCACCAAAACCGACGGGGTGGATTACGTTCCGATGCAGACATGGAAAAACAGTCTCATCAACCTGCTGAACATTGCGGGAACGGGGCCGATCCTTGGGCCGATACAGGGGATTTTGTTCGGGCCCGTCGCGTTTATCCTCATCCCTATTGGCAACATTCTGGGTGGCGCTATGCACGACTATTTTTCTGGAATGTTGTCGTTGCGTAACGGAGGGATGCAGATGCCCGCCTTGGTCGAAAAATACACCAATAAGGCGGTATACAATGTATACAATGTGTTCGTTTCTTTCCTCATGCTTTTGGTTGGCGCGGTGTTCATCTACGTGCCGGGCGACATTGCCGCAACACAAGTGTTGGGCTTTTCTGGCGCGGCAAACGCCCCGTCAACATGGGTGGTGTACGGTGTCATTTTCATGTATTATTTGGCCGCTACGCTTTTCCCCATAGATAAGGTCATCGGCAGGATATATCCCATATTCGGCGCGGTACTGCTCTTCTCCGCTATTGGTGTGTTTGGGGGACTCTTCCTCAAAGAATACCCCTTGGTAGAGCTTGGGGCTACGAACTGGAAGGGTATTTACCCTGTAGAGGGCACCAACCTGATCCCGATTTTCTTTATTACCGTGGCCTGCGGTATCGTATCCGGGTTTCACTCCACTCAGACCGCGATTATTTCCCGTTCCATGACCAGTGAACGCCAGGGACGCATGACGTTCTACAACATGATGGTCCTCGAGGGCTTTATAGCTATGATCTGGGCCGCCGCTTCCATGGGCGCCATCCAAAAAGGTTTGATCACCGCCAATGGCCAGCCTCTGACCGCTCTGAGTGTGCACGGCAACGCGGTACAGGTCATCGCGTTGGTCTGCCGAGATATTTTGGGTTCGGCGGGTGGCCTATTGGCGATTCTGGGCGTTATCGTGCTGCCGATCACCTCTGGTGACACCGCTCTGCGTTCTCTGCGCCTGATGGCCGGAGAGTTCCTGCACATTGATCAGAAACCCGCGAAGAACCGCGTGATCATTTCGACGATCATCTTTGCGCTGGTGGCCGGTATTCTCTACTGGGCAAAATCGTCCCCCGGTGGCTTCGCTACCCTGTGGAGGTATTTCGCCTGGAGCAACCAGACTCTGGCGGTGTTCGCCTTCGCTATCATCACCATCTACCTTATAGCCAAAGGGCACGATCGGGCGCCTTACATGTCGCTTCTCCCCGGCGCGTGGTACGTGTTCATCACGACTTCTTATATCTGCAACGCTCAGATTGGATTTCGGTTGTCCTATCCGCTATCCAATGTGATCGGGGTAGCGCTCGCTGTAATTTACTCGATAGTGGTTTGGAAAAAAGGCATAAGTTTACGAGAGGCCAAAGTATCACTGGAGTCAAATCCTATTTTCTAAACGCTCAAAAATAATTACAAGCATTTACGATAAAGCGATGAGAAAGCCAACAGCTGAAGCCGTTGGCTTTCTCATCGCTTTATCGTAAAGTTCGCCGTAACTTACCGTCGTGCGTTCCATCACGCAATGTCCTCTTTTGCCCAAAAATAAAAAAGATATAAAAAAGATATAAAAAAGATAAAAATATCCGGTTCACAATGCGCGCGCTTTTGCCGCTTGCCTACCTTAACAGAATTCAGAGTGTCTTTTCAAGATTCCTCGTCCGTTTGAGCTATAATTTTCTCTATCGTCAAACGTCTTGGCTACAATATGATTTACGGAGCGGCTTCAGAATATGCCTAGTAGAGGTTGCGTGAAAATTGGGGAGGTTTGAAATTGAAGAGCTTGACATATCGCGCGTTTTTCCTTTTCCTTGTGTCGCTCGAAGTTATTTTTGTTGTTTCTGACGCACTGGCGTCTCCTGAATTTCTTGAGCTTTGCGCCAGCGCCAGTCCCGCGGAGGTGGCGGAGGCCATTGTGGGTGGGGTCGATGTCAATGAGCCCGACGAGAACGGCCTGACACCCTTAATGTTGGTCGTTAGCTTGAACCGCCCTGAGATCGTGGATGTCCTGGTTCAGTTGTCTGTTGACGTGAACGCTCAGGATGCGGACGGTTGGACGGCTTTGATGTGGGCCACCATCAGGTCCAACGTGACGGTCGTTGAAAAGCTGATTGCCGCCTCCGCCGACTTGGATATTCAATCTTCCCGGTATATGACGGCGCTCTTGTCCTCGGTGCTGGAAAACCGAACGGAAGTCTCGCGGCTCCTGATTGGGGCCGGCGCTTATGTGGACGCCCGCAACGAGGAGGGGGTAACGTCTTTGATGTTGGCCGTCAGCAAGGGTAACTTGGAGACGATTGACGCACTTCTCAGAGCCGGCGCGTCGGTCAACGCGGAGGATGGAGGTGGCTGGACGGCGCTTTTATGGTCCACGATCAGCGGAGATGTTCGAGTCGCGAAAACGCTGATCGCAGCCTCGGCCGACGTGAGGGTTCCTGACCGGGAAGGGATTACGCCTGTAATGTCTGCTGCGTACAGGGGATACGCTAACTTGCTTTCTCTTTTGATCCAAGCCGGTGGAGATGTCGACGCCGCGACTGTGGACGAGGTCACGGCGTTGTCTCTGGCCTGCGAGTCCGAAAACGAGGAAATTGTGAACATCTTGATCGCTGCAGGAGCTGAGTGTCAAGTGCGAGACAGGGACGGCCTTACGCCTCTGATGGCAGCCGCCCGCAAAGGCAATGTCAGGATCCTGTCTCTCTTGATCAAGGCGGGCGCGACCCTAAACGCGGAGGATAACGATGGCTGGACGGCGTTGCGATACGCCACGGAGTTTCAAAACGAAGAAGCGGCGGAACTCCTGGCTCGAAGCGGGGCAAAATAGTCAACAAAATACAGAAAATAAGAGGGTCACCGTATAGTATAGATATAAGTTTCTATTCATATTTATTTATATATTAATTTGTATCAGATTCCTTCTTATTGACATTACAATAGTAGCCTGTCATGCTCCTTTCGCACCTTGAAAACTGAATATAAGAGGTTGTTCGGAGAAGTTCCGAACGTAAAATATTCAACGAAAACATCGATATTGAAACCGAAAATCAAGCTTATATCAATAATCAATTTTTTAAAAAGTGTTTATCCGTTGGATAAACTTTGCAAGATTTAGCTTTTCCTTAGATCATATGGTCTTCGGAATACTACGCGAAAGATATCTGCTAGCTATAAGTAGATATTAGTACGATCAAAGAATCAGTGTTATGTAAATAATGATCATAATCCTCAGTGATTTTTAACCTATACCTGAAAACTTAATAAAGCGTTTGAAAAGAAAATAATAAATAAACATCTAAGCAATGCGAAAACACATTGCTTTGGTTAAAATTTATAACATAATCCTGAAATATAAATGTATCTATAATGTAGGTTAATCATTCTTGATTTTAATAAATGCTGGCATAGAAAAAGACGCGGCAAATCACATAATGTCTGAATAAGCTATTACAAAGCGCCATAATATGTTATGGTGAAATGATATACGGTGTATCAAGCAGCGTAGGTAGCAGGGTTGCGCGTTTCGACAATGTTGATTTGGCGTCAGGTAATGAAGTCTGAGACAGGTGTTTTATTGTCTGAAAACGAAAAGCAAGAGCCTTTTTGGATAGCATAAAAAGGCTCTTGCAAAAGGGTGGTCTGACATACTCCCACGACTAAAGTTGTGGGATTCTAAGATCGACAAAGACAGCCGACTAAAACAGGTCTTACGTCTTCTCCTTTAAGAGTGGATGCCCCCACTCTGAGAATATTTACAGCTGCATTAATCGCATTAATATTCTGGTCGTGTTCCGCCCCACATCTCACGTTGATAAGCCATAAAAGGAGTTTTACATGAAAGTAGACATAGGGCAAGAAACCAAATACAAAACAAATAGGATACAGGACATTACGCGGTCTTGGTCGAAGGGAAGATCAAGGGGAAGAGGAAAGCCTCGCTCACTTTCCACGCTGTTTTTTTGCCCTCCAAAATCTCCAGGATCCGCAAAGCAAAAAACATGACGGTGGCTGGACCTTGAGAGGTTGTGATGTGCCCGTCCGTCTCCACTATACCTTGTCCGATGGTCGCATCGGTCAGCCAGGATTCCATGCCGGGATAGCAAACGGCCCGTCGACCCCGCAATATCCCCGCCTTGCCGAACACCGCGGGCGCCACGCAAATGGCGGCTAGATTTTTCCCTTCCCTGTCATAGTTCCGCACCCAGTCCAAAAGCCCTTCGTGTTCCGTGTAATCGGTGGTTCCGCCGGGAATCACCAGCATATCGAAAGCGTTACCCCGCGCCTCCTCGAAGAGCTTATCTGCCTGGACGATAATATCGTGTTTACCTCTCACCGCCTCTCGTCCGGTGAGAGACACCGTGGTCACCTCCACCAAACCGCGTCGCAAAATATCCACCGTGGTCAACGCTTCCGTCTCCTCAAAGCCATCGATCAAAAACAACGCCGCCTTAGACATGTCTTCATCTCCTTTTCTTCATCACGCATCGCTGCTTCTTCATCACGCATCGCTGCTATTGCTATCTCCCAAGATCCGCGACACCAGTTTTACCGCCCCTACCGCGTCGGGAGAGTAACCATCCGCGCCGATACGGCGGCTGTAGTCGTCACTCACCGACGCCCCCCCCACGATTACACGCATTTCAGGGAACTTGTCCTTGAGCGCTAATACGTCCTCTTCCATGCGGAACATGGTGCTGGTCATCAAGGCCGAGAGCCCGACAACTTGGGCGTTATGCTCCTGGGCGGCTCTCTCGATCTCCATGCAGGGAACGTTTTTGCCCAAATCTACCACCTTGTAACCATGGCTGCGCAGCATGGTGGCCACCACGTTCTTACCTAGGTCATGCAAGTCGCCCTCTACCGTGGCTAGAACCACGGTACCTTTCTCCATGCTCTCGCCCGACGCGGCGATACGTGCCAGTTCCGCGTCGCACACCTTCTGGGCTGCGCCTGCCGAGGACAGAAGCTGAGGTAGGAAATAACGTCCCGAATCGTAGAGCCTTCCCACTTCCGTTAGAGCCGGAACCACTCCCTCATTGATGATCGTCGTGGGGTGCATGCCCGCCTCGTCCATAGCCCTGCCCAGTTCGCCCGCTTTGTCCGGGTCCCCCTGGATGATAGCGCGCCTCAAGGTCACCCATCCGTCTCCATCGAATCCATCGGATTCGAGATCCTCTTTTTCTTGTGCTTCTTTTTGTGCTTCTTTTTGCGCTCCTTTTTGCTTTTCTTTTTTCCCTTCTATTTTTCTCTCTACTTTGCTCTCCACAGGTGTGGCTCGCGTAAACGCTCCTGCCAGGGAAAGGAATTTTTTCGCGTCCTTGTCGTGCCCACGGAGGAGATCTCCCGCGGCGACGGTCTCCATGATTCCGCGGTCCAAAGGATCGACGATGACCACGTCGAGCCCCGCCCCCATCGCCATCGCCAGCCACGTTCTATTGATGACGCTTCGCGCGGGCATTCCGTGAGAGATGTTGCTGAGTCCCAGCATGGTGCAGCAACCCAGCTCCTGGATGCGGCGAAGGGTCTCCAGGCCCGCGCGGGGAGCCTGATTATCCGCGCCGACCGCCATACAAAGCCCGTCCACCACCAACAGCGAACGGGGATAGCCCATGCGGTCTGCTGTCTCTATGATTCGCTGGACCAGGAGCATACGTCCCTCCACAGTCTCAGGGATACCTTTTTCGTCCAGAGGAAGCGCCACCAGAAGCGCCCCGTAACGCTGAGCCAGACGGATGCCTCTTTCCACCTCTGACCCTTTCGCTGTGACGGAGTTGAGTAACGGGATCCCCGTGCAGGCTCGCAGCCCAGTCTCCATCACGTCGTCACGGTCGCTATCGATGGACAGCGGAAGGTCGGAGGAACTTTCGACGGCGGCCACGGCCTTTTTCATGGCCTCGTTTTGGTCGATTTGCGGAAGTCCGATGTTCACGTCCAAAAGTTGCGCTCCCGCCTCCTGTTGAGCCCGAGCCAGATCTCGCACAGGTCCCCAGGCAGCGGAGGCAACGTGAGGCTTGAGCGCGGAACGCGAGGCGTTGATTCGCTCTCCTACAAGAGTCAAGGCGTGACCCCGCCCCCCCGTCACCAGGCGGCTACGACTGGCAAAGGGTAAGAAATCGATCTGGGGTCTGGGTCTAGATAAAGCCTTCGCTTCTCCCAAACGCCGATTTAAGGCGGCGATATGGTCGGGCGTGGTCCGGCAGCAGCCTCCTATCACAGAGGCGCCGGCTTTCAGCAGGCGCTCTCCCGCTTCCGCATATTCTTCCGGTCCCCACTGTTCGGGGTCGTCGGGCAACCCCGCGTTGGCATACACGAAAACCGGTAATTCCGAATGCTGATGGAGCGTGGCGACCACGTCCACGTAAGCGCCTGGTCCCATGCCACAATTGGCCCCCACGGCCAGAGCACCCACTAATCGAGCCCAGTGAGCCGCCACCTCTGGAGGGGTCCCCGTGACGGTGCGCCCTTGTTGTTCGAAGGTGAAGCTCACAACGAAGGGAAACGAATCGTCCAATTCTTTCAAGGCAACAACTGCGGCTTTAGCCTCTCGTAGGTCTAGGACCGTCTCTATCAAAATAAAGTCCGCGCCTCCCTCGATTAACCCCTGGAATTGAGGACGGAAGGCCGCCGCGGCTGCCTCAAAGGAAAGGGACCCAAAGGGCTCCAGCAGCTCTCCCAAAGGTCCAGCGCAGCCCGCGACGAGATTGTCCCCCGCGGCATCCCGCGCTAGCCGCGCCGCCGCCGCGTTGACCTCCACAGCACGTTCTCCAAGCCCTCGGTGAGCCAGTTTCAGAGCGCTGCCTCCAAAGGAGTTCGTCTCCACGATGTCCGCTCCCGCGTCGATGTAAGCCTTATGTATCGCGCGCACCACTTCCGGTCGCTCCATGTTCATCTCCTCTGGAAGCATGGGGGGAGCCCAACCTCGCTCGGCCAACAGCGTGCCCATCCCTCCATCGAGAAAGAGCAGAGATTCGCCCTTT
>JAIRYN010000076.1 GCA_031267575.1 Synergistaceae bacterium
TATATTCGCTTCAGGAGAGTTCATGCAACAGCGCCCTCTGGACCTTCGCGGGCAGGCCGGGGAAAAAGCTCTCCAGCCGCTCGGACAGAGACGGGCCGTGAATCTGGGAAAAATCCTTCAGCTCCAGTGGCCCGCCGGGAAGCTCCGCGACTTCGCTTCCTTCATATAGGCTTCCTTCATATAGGCTTCCTTCATACAGGCTTCCTTCATACAGGCATACAGTTTGCACATCTTCCCAATGGCCCGGGTTATCACTCCGTCAAACTGAAGTATCTTCCCGCCAAACTAAAGGATCTTCACCGGTTTCATAGTCTCGTCCTCACGTTTCCTGCTTTTTTCGCTTTTTTCGTTACCTTCATTTGGGGAGCGGCATTCCGAAATAGTTCACGGCGTTGTTGAAACAGATATTCCGCACGATCCCGCCAACGAGGTCGAAGTCCCCCGGCAATTCCCCCGCCTCCATCTCCGCGCCGAGTTTGGCGCAAAGCAGCCTGCGAAAATACTCGTGCCTCGGATACGAAAGAAAGCTGCGCGAGTCGGTGAGCATCCCGACAAATCGCGAAATCAGGCCGATGTTGGACAGAGCGCTGAGTTGGCGATTCATGCCGTCTTTATTGTCGTTGTACCACCAGGCTGTTCCAAACTGCATTTTTCCAGGCGTGCGACCGTCCATGAACGAACCCACTATCGAGGCGACCATGTCGTTGTCGCTAGGGTTCAGAACGTAAACGATTGTACGAGCCAGGCAGCCCTCCGATTCCAGCCTATCCAGCAGCGTGACCAGTGCCTCACCTATGGAAAACTGCCCGATGGTGTCGTATCCTGTATCCGGGCCGCAGAGACCGAAAGCCCGCGAGTTGTTATTGCGCTTCGCCCCAAAGTGCAATTGCTGCGTCCAATTCGCGCGGGCGTCCATTTTCAGCATTTCATAAAGCAGAGAAGAACGGTACTGTTCCAGTTCGTCACCCGTCAGAGATTGCCCCCTCCGGAGTTTTTCAAATGAGACCGCGACGTCCGCGTCCGTGTACGGAACTGCGTAAGGGCGCTCGATGCCATAGTCCGATAGTTTGCAGCCGCGGATCTCGAAGTGTTGGTGACGGCTTTCGAGGGCCTCCAGCAGGTTGAAGTAGGAAGAAATGTCATGTCCCCACGCAGCCTCCAGCTTGTCCATCCACGCGTTGACGGCGGGAGCGTCGTGTGCCGCTAGGGCCTTGTCCGGCCTCCAAGCGGGGTAAATTTTACAGCCCCATTCTTGAGAGGCAAGGCGCGCGTGGCAGTTGAGATCGTCCACCGGATCATCCGTGGTGCAGATAACCGAAACGTTGCTGCGTTTAATGATGGAGCGAACGGAAAATTCCGGTTGCTTCAACATTTCGGAGCATTGTTCGTAAATCTTTTTCGCCGTCGCCGGGGACAGAAGCTCGTTTATCCCAAAATATCGTCTCAGCTCCAGGTGCGACCATTGATAGAGCGGGTTGCAAATAGTTTGGGGCGTCGTTTCCGCCCAAGCCGCGAAACGTTCGTAGTCGGGCGCTGCCTCCGGGATACCTGAGATTAAACGTTCGGGGACACCACAGGCTCTCATGGCGCGCCACTTGTAATGGTCGCCATAGAGCCATACCTGCGTCAGGTTCTCGAAGTTCACGTCGTCCTCGATCTGCTGGATGGGCAGGTGTGAGTGATAGTCGAATATCGGCATATTTTTAGCGTACTCGTTGTAGAGCCGCTCCGCCGCCTCGTTGGGCAACAGAAAATTTTCGTCCAAAAATGTTTTCACGGCAACGCGCTCCTTATCTCAAAAGATTTGGCAAAAACATGCTGATTCCGGGGATGAACGTGACTAGCAGCAGGGCTACGATCATGCAAAGATAAAACGGCAGCGTCGCTTTGACGACTTTCTCCATCGGCAGGTGAGCGACGGCGGAGCCGATAAACAACACCGCCCCCACCGGCGGAGTCAAAAGGCCGATTCCGCAGTTGAGTACGATGATGATGCCGAATTGAATGGGGTGAATGCCGATCGACGTGGCAAGCGGCAACAATATCGGCGTGGCGATCAAGATGATGGGCGCCATGTCCATAATGCAGCCCAACACCAGCAAAATACCGTTTATCAACAACGCTAGCATGATCTTGTTCGTTGTCACGCTGGTGATGGCCTTGGCCGCTATTTCCGGCACGTGCAGGAGCGTGAGACAGTAACCGAAGACGCAGGACGTGGCGATCAAAACCAGCACGATGGAGAGTGTGTCCACACATTCACCTAGAGCGTGCCAGACACCCTTCATGTCGAGTCCCTTGTATATGAAAAGGCTGACGAAAAGGCTGTAGATAACAGCGATTGCGGCCGATTCCGTCGCGGTGAACCATCCGCACACCACTCCGACAACCACGATTACCACCGCAGCTAGAGCCCAGAACGATTTGCACGCCTGTTTGATGAAGTTCATCAGACTGAATTTCGAGCCCTTCGGGTAGTTTCGCTTCACTGAAATGATATACGAACCGATCATCAGTGAAATTGCCAGGACCGCGCCCGGAATATACCCCGCCAGGAAGAGGCTGCCCACCGAGATCCCTCCGGCTGTGGTGGCGTAAATCACCATGTTGTGGCTGGGAGGCACCAAAAGCCCCTCGCAGGACGACGTGATGGTGACCGCTGTGGAAAAATCGGCGTCATACCCCTGATCGACCATCATGGGGATCAGGATGGAACCCAAAGACGCAGTATCGGCCGCGGCGGACCCGGAGATTCCGCCAAAGAAATACGAGGCCACGATGTTCACCATCGCCAAGCCTCCGCGCATCCATCCAACGATGGCGTCGGCCAGCGCGATCAGTTTTTCCGAAATACCTCCCGATCCCATGAGAATCCCCATAGTTATAAAGAAGGGAACGGCCATCAAGCTGAACGAATTGACCCCTTTTACCATCTGCTGGCAGACAACGGAGACGGGTTTGCCGAGGTATAGGAGGCACAGGGCGGACGAGATTCCGACCGCGTAAGCGATGGGAAAACGCAGCAAAACCATAAGGAGAAACCCACCGATCAAAATCAAAATGGCGACGTTTTCAGGACTCATTCTTCGATACCTCCTTCACAAAAAAAGCCCCAATATGACGGCACAGGATTTCCGCCTCAAAAACGAGCATACAGACGCCGGCTAGTGGAATGGGAAAGTACAGCCAAAACTTGGACAGCGTGGGCATACTCGTATAGAAAGCCTTACTGCCCAGACCCGTGCAGTACTTCCAACCCGCTACGAGCATCATGACGGAAAACGCGGATACGGCGAGGTCGGCCACTACGTCGAGGGTTTGCACGACTCTCACGGGCAAGTAGATATCGAGGGCGGTCATGCGGATGTGGGCGTTACGTCTCAGGGCCATGGACGCGCTGACGACGGCCATGTAAATCATGCAGGTCAATACAATCTCCTCACTCCAGGCCGGGTCGGGAATGAAAGAAACGTACCGTCCCAGCACCGCCATGGAAGTGATCAGAATATCCGTCACCAGCAGGAATTTGCAGAATAACATAACGGTTCTGTGCGCTGCGTCGAAAAACGGCTTTGCGCGGTCGATCTTTTGAATAAAGGACGCCACGGCGTTTTCTCCTTTCGTCGATCGTCGATACATAAAAAGACGGCGCGAGGCAAAACGAGTCACCCAGCGCCGTCTTTCGACTGATAGCGTTTGCTAGGCTGTTATTTCGCCATGTCGAGAATGGCTTTGTAATCTTCCTCCATACCTTTGGAGAATTGAGCGATGACGTCCTTACAGGCTTCCTGCCACTCGCCGAGGTCTTTCACCTCAATGAAGGTAACTCCTGCGGTCTTCAAGCTGTCTATGCATTCCTTCTCGATCTGCGCCGAAAGGTTGGCGTTGAATTCGCTGGCGTATTTACCGGCCTCGACGATGAAAGCCTTGTGCTCATCCGAGAGCTTATCCCAAGCGCTGTCGGTGATCAAGACCTCACCGCAGCCCAGAGTGTGTCCGTCCAGGATCATGAATGGCGCGACCTCGAAGAAAGAGTTACTCTGATAATTGACGATGGGCTGTTCCGCGCCGTCAACCACCTTCGTGGAGAGCGAAGAATAGAGTTCGTTGAACGACACCACCGTGGGAGACGCTTTGAGACCATTGACCATGCCGGTCATGATCGGGTCGTTGGATACGCGGATCTTCTTGCCGGCCAAGTTGGCGAGGCCTTCGATGTTGCTGTTAAAGAAGAAATGCCGGAAACCCTCCTCAACGTAAAAAAGTCCCTTGACTCCGAGCTTGAGTTCTGTGGCCTCGTTCAGCAGTTTCGCGCCCAGTTCGCTGCGCGCGATTTTCCAAAAATGCTCTCTCCCCGAAAGAGTATAGGGAACGCTCAGGAGAGACATGAGCTTTGAGCCATAGCTGTTCAGGCTGTACGTCGCGATACGAGACATATCGACTGTGCCGCCTCCACCAATCATGGTGTCAAGCACGTCGTTCTCAGCGCCCAGAACACCGCTGAACTGGATATCGATGACGAGAGACCCTTTGGAGAGTTCCTCCACCTTTTCCTTGAACGCCTGAGCTGTCCTGCCCATCAGAGAATCAGCTGGGTTGACCTCCGCGTAGACCAGCTTGACGCTGCTCGCCGCCATGCTGGGACTCGCGCAAAGAACAAGGCCCAAAGCGGCAAAAAACACCGACACTACAGCGATACATACAAACTTCTTCATTATCTTTTCCCTCCCGAAATTTGATTGATGGAGCACTATGTTAAAAACGCGTGTTGCGTTCAAACATCCCAAAAAACATCCCAAAAGAAGAGCATGTTATCGTTTACTCGATCTCATACGCTCGATAATTATAAAAATATTCTGTCCGAAACCGACCACAAAAACACCTTCTCTTCAGTTAATATCGAATATTATCGAAGAAAATTTCCCTGCGTCGCGTTCAAACATGCAAAAGAAAGGAACGTTATCGTTTACTTGAATTTATCAGAAGCGTATCCAATTGTCAAGATTTAAAGTTAATGAATTTTAGTTGAACTCAAAGAGTTGAACTCAAAGAAATGAAAGGTCTCTCGAAAATATATTCTTTGCTTGATTAAATGTGATACAATTTACGTAATCGTTAACTTTTTGTTAAGAAGAGGATCTCCTTATGACGACAAAAGCGACACTAAAAGATATCGCTGAGGCAATGGGGGTAACGTCGACCACAGTACACCGCGCGTTGAAGGGCAAAGACGGCGTCAGTGAAAAGATGCGGCAAACCATTCGAGAATTGGCGGCGAAAATGGGATATCGCTCGAATTATCTTGCCTCCGCCTTGAAACGCAAGAGCATCCGTATAGCGATCGTTTTGCCTGAGCCGGTCGATGACAACAAGTATTACTATGGGCGGATGTGGAGGGGCGTCCGCGATTTTTTGGCTGAGGTGTCCGAGTTTCCGATCGCGCCCATAGAACGCACGTATTCGTTCGTTTATGGAGCGAACGGAGCGGCCTTAGAAAGTCTGTGTCAAAATCATATCGGTAAACTCGATGGTCTCATCACGATGGGCGTGGATCAGGGACAGTCGTTGTACTTTGTTGAAAAATTCATCGAGCGCGGCGTTCCCATCGTTTATGTCGGCAGCGACATTTCCAGAGGCGGCAGGTTTTGCTGCGTAAAATCATGCGACGAGATGGCGGGAAGCCTCGCAGCCGAACTCCTCACGGCGTTCCACGAGGACAAGACGCGAAGAAAAGTGATCCTCCTCGGCCATTCTGGTCAATTGGGGATGACGGATCAGATTCACAACGCGGCGGGTTTCGACGCTTATATTAGAGAGAACGCTCCTTATCTCACCTTGATTCAGCTTCGGGGCGCGGGTCACCTTGAGGTGTGCCGCGAGCTGGAGCAAACACTGCGGAGTGTGGAGGGCGTCTACGCCATCTATTCTTGCAGCGCGCGCCATACTGTCTATATGTTGCGGGTGATTGAAGATTTGGGGATGAAGGGTAAACTGAAACTCATCGGGAACGACAGTTTCGAAGAGAGTTTGAACGCGTTGGAAAGAGGAGAGCTGACGGCAATCATCGACAAAAAGATCGCGCGACAAAGTTACCTCGCTGTAAAAACCTTGTTTGATTATATTGTGAAGAGCGAATACCCCCCCAGCGCCCAACTTCAGCTGAAACCTGAGGTCATCCTGAGAAGCAATCTCAAAAAACACTTTCTTTCCGCCGTCGAGTCACCCGGCAATCAGCTCGCGCACGGCGAAATTCTCAGCCCGAATTTTAAAGTCAGATAAAACTGTAGCGGGCCGAGGAACTGGGTCAATATCCGGGTATTTGGCTCGTGAAGGCGTCTCGCTCTCTTGTGTCATCTTGTGTCATCTTGTGTCATGATGAAAATAAGGCGGCTGTGTCGGGCGTGGTCGATAGAAGTCGATAGAAGTCGATAGAAAGGGACATTTTCTTGATTTCCGCGCTTTTCAATTTCCGCGCTTTTCAGGCCGCGTTTTTTCGATGACAGTCACCGAATATCATTTAATAACCTTTCGCAAGAAGCAATAACCTTTCGCAAGAAACAATGACCTTTCGCAAGGAGGGCAAAAGGTCATCAATAAAGTTCTTCAAAATTCTTCATTAAAGTTCTTCAAAATTCTTCAAAGTTTTTCATTGTCGTTATAATTTATGAATATTAAACTACGAACATTTAAACTTATAGAAATCTAACTTGGTCGGGACGAGAGGATTCGAACCTCCGACCCCCTGCACCCCATGCAGATGCGCTAACCAGACTGCGCTACGTCCCGAACAACTTAGTGTATTCTACAGGATTTTCGCCAAAGGTCAAGAGCTTCCGATGAAACTGTACCAAAATCCGCGAGTCGAAAAATCTCCATAAATCCTTTCAATGTAAGGGATAGCGCGTTTTCCTTTTTTCATCGTGTAATCCTATTTTCCTTTTTTCATCGTGTAACCCTATTTTCCTTTTTTCATCATGTAACCCTATTTTCCTTTTTTCATCGTATAACCCTATTTTCCTTTTTTCATCATGTAACCCTATTTTCTTTTGTTCATCGTATAACTCCGTTTTCCTTTTTTCATCGTGTAACCCTTTCGGAGTTTTAGCTCTTGGAGCGGGGAGGGCCTTGGTCTTGCCGGAAGAAGCCATGGAAGAAGCCATGGAAGAAGCCGTGGAGGTAGAGAGCGTAAAGTAGGAAAGAACCTCGGTCAAGACCTGAGAGTGTTCGCTCATAGCTTCGGAATGTTCCGCCACGCTTCGGGCGGACTGAACCGTGTCTTCCGTTGCCCGACGAATGTTGGAAAGGTCTTCCACCATTTCTATTGTAGATTTGGTGGCGCTGTTGATAGCTATCGCTACTTCCCTACTGGAGGCCGCTTGTTCTTCCGCTACGGCAGCGATGTTCTGGATGGAGTCATTGGCTTTGTTCATCTCCTGAAGAGCTTCATTCAAGTCACCTTGCGTCTGTTCCGCCTGAGTAAGGGTTTCCATCAACATCCGGCCCGCTTCGGCGGTAGCGTTGATGCTTTCTTGGGCGTTGCTCTGGAGCTCCGCGATAATCCCGTTCACATTCCGGGCCGCTCGCGCTGATCCCTCCGCCAGTTTGCGCACCTCTTCAGCGACGACCGCAAAGCCTCGCCCCACTTCGCCAGCCCGCGCCGCTTCGATAGCCGCGTTTAGAGCCAACAAATTCGTCTGATCCGCGATGCCGGTAATGACCGACACAAAACTGTTGACGTTTTCGACGGAGACGACTAATTGTCGCGTTTTGTTTTCGCTTTTCTTGGCGTTGACGTTTACATTGCGCATACCCACGATGACGTTGTTCACCATTTGAATGGCTTTGTTGGAGGTGTTGGTGATCTGAGAAATAAACGCGGCGCTGTTTGTTGCCGATTGAGCCACGGCATCGGCCCCGGCGCTCATCTCCTCTATGCCGGCGTTACATTCCTCCAGCGCGGCGCTGTTGTTTTCACTCGAAGCGGCAACATGCTCGATGGATGTCTTGATTTCTTCCATGGAGGTGTTTGTCTTCTCGGAAATGGCCGACAAACTGTTAGCGCTCGTGGAAAGGTCGCCCACCAGATCTACGACTTGCTGCGTACTATCTTTTTGTTTGTCGAGCATACTAGAAATGGCGTCCGCCAATTCTCCCAGTTCGTCCTTGCCTTCATAGCCAAATTCCTTCCGCTCGATGGTCAAATCGCCTTCTTCAGCGCGCTTAGCCAGTGTGACGATGGTGAAAAGAGGCCTGGAGATATCACGAGAAATGAGAATCGCGATCAAGATTCCCAAAATAAGGGATATCGCCGCTGATAGGAGCAAAATCATAGTGGCGCTTGCCAAATTGACGACGCTCTCTGATGAGATAGTCGCCACGCGCTCCCACGCGATGTCGAAAGCGTTTAAACTTTCTCTGTTCATAACCTGTTCGAGAGAACTGCAGATATTGTTTTCTTCTTCAAAAACCTTCTGGCCCTGCGCTACATCTCTTAGACTGGCCGCGTAATTTTGGGTCGCCTTGATCGCCTGATTCAGCAGAGTTATGCTTTTGGCGTTGCCGCTGACGTCCCGCAAAGCGGCAAAATCCTTTTCGAAAGACGGAATTTCCTTA
Source organism: Synergistaceae bacterium (assembly GCA_031267575.1). NCBI lineage: Bacteria > Thermotogati > Synergistota > Synergistia > Synergistales > Synergistaceae > Synergistaceae bacterium. The sequence continues at coordinate 8,614 of JAIRYN010000076.1, forward strand.
TGCGCTTCCTCCATCATGCGAGCATTGTTGGTGCTCGTCGCTCTCAGCATATCGAGGCGCAGAGTTTGAATTCCGACCAAAATGTTCATACTCTTCTGGAAGCCGCTAATATTCTCTTCGATCTTGCTCGCGTCAAGGGTTATCACCGTGTCTGTGGCGGCCTCTGCATAAGACGTTGTTATTTCGCTGGTAATTTTGGTCATCTCATTCCCATGATCCTTAGCGGCAAGGTCGCGCTCCTTCTTTTTTCTGATGGCGACTATAGTTTTATTGACGGAATCCGCGAAGTCCTTGTAAGATTCCACAAATTTATCTTGAACGTATTTTATGGAGTAGAGGGTCGGATGAGTCATGCCGAAGGCGAGAATGACGTCGATATTCTTCTGAACGACCGCCTCTTTCGCCTTCACATCCGCAAAACTTGCTTCCGTTTGCTCGTACTGCATCCGACGAAAAGAAAGCAAAAACTCATAAGTGGATTGTTCCAGATTCGATGTTTCTCGCATGATAGGAACGATAGCCTGTGCTAGTTCTTCATTACCCCTTCTGACAGTCTCTAAACTTCTCCACGTCACAACGACAGCTCCAAGAAACACAACCAAGAGCAACCCAAACCCTATTAACAACTTAGAACGGATTTTAAAATTTTTCCACATATACCTCATCCTCTTTAAGTTTGTCTTGTAAAAGGCTTTTCTAGAGTTTGAAAAAAGAGTTTTCTTTCATTAGTATATCCATTAGAGTTTTCTTTCATTCAGTATATCCATTAGAGTATATCCATTAGTATATCTATATATCTAGTATATCCATATATCGCTTTGATGTTTTAGTTCAGCTGAACAATAATTATATCTTATGTAATCATTCAATCAAGGCCTCTCGGAACTAAAAATGATAATATTAGGCACAGGAAGACCTGAGCGAAAATTTTTTACCAAGAGCTTGAACATTAAAAAAAGTCGTCTTGACGCGTTTGAATTATATTTATGTGATATTGAGTGGGAAAACAGAAATATCTCTTTGTTACGAACAAAAGACAGAAAAAAGCTACGTAATATAGCCACTTAATACGTATATCAATTATTAAATAAAAAAACATTAGCAAAAAATATGACATTCACCTCATCCTCACTCTATAATTTTACTAATTCAGATAATAACATTTTTCTGCACTTTAGTCCAATATAAGTTAGTTAGAAATTGTAGTTGTTCAATATGTAGTTGTTCAAAGGTAGAGGCACTAGACGAAAAGAGATCAAAGTAGTAAAGTAGTATCACAAGTTAGGATATTGGGTTCGATGCAGAAAAACACAGGTTGCTTGGGTTGTGTTTGAAGTGATACTTTCAAGGCGATATGTGAATTAGAAGCAATATTAGAAGCAATAAGAGAAGCGATAAGAGAAGCGATAAGAGAAGCGTTTGGTAAAGGATTGCTGAAGCAAACGAAATTAATGTTTCGTTTGTAATATTGATTTGGGAAATGAAAAGAGTTATAGGAAGCTAAAGGAGTTAAAATATCAACAGCGGTTCTGGGGTGGTTCTGGAGTCGCGGGCGGTTCTGGAGTCGCGACGTTGGGTTGTATTTGCGTAAGATCAATGTTTTTTGTTTTGGATTTTTGTGGATATTTGTTTTGGATTTTTGTGGATAGAGGAAGTTTGGACATGATCGCGAAACGTAAAATAGACGAATACTATATGAGTCACGCTCTTTCTCTGGCTTGGCGGGGATTAGACACGACTTCCCCTAACCCTAGAGTCGGTTGTGTGTTGGTGAAAGAAGGACGCGTTATTGGTGAGGGATATCACGCTCGATGGGGAGGACCCCACGCCGAGGTGGTCGCCCTGAATGACGCGGCAAAAAAAGGCGGGGAAACGAAGGGCGCCACGGCCTACGTCACCTTGGAGCCTTGCTCCCATTTCGGAAAAACACCTCCCTGCGCTCCACGGTTGGTGGATGAGGGGATCGCTCGTGTTGTTGTCGGTTCAGTGGACCCCAACCCCAAGGTAAAGGGGAAGGGACTCGAAATTCTGAAGGCTGCGGGGGTGGAAGTGTCATTTCCCTGTTTGGAAAAAGAGTGCAAATGGCTGAACAGAGGGTTTTTCAGGAGCAAAACCCTGAATCGTCCTTGGGTCACATTGAAGGCCGCCACAGGATTAGATGGGAAAATGGCCCTTGCTTCTGGAGAGAGCAAGTGGATCACCGGCGATACAGCAAGAAATTGGGCGCATCTTCTGCGGGCCGAGCACGATGGGATTCTTGTGGGTGTGGGAACGGTCCGAGTGGACGATCCCGAACTGACGGCGCGGAACACTTGCGGTAAATCGCCTTTACGCATAATATTAGACGTGGATCTTTCGTTGCCCCTAAATTCCCGTGTCTTACAAGGGGGGTGTCTGATTTTCGCGGATGGCGACGGTTCAGGATTTTCGAGAAAAAAGCGGACCCTCGAACAGGCGGGGGCAGAAGTTTGCGTCGTCCCCTCCGTTGGAGGACGTGTTGATTTGAAATCCGTTCTTCAGGAACTGACGACGCGGCAGGTACAGTCCTTGATGGTCGAAGGCGGCCCCAAGGTCATTTCCGCCTTCATTGAGGCGGAGTTTTGCGACTCCCTGGTCCTTTTCGCGTCGGCGTCTTTGTTAGGCGAAGGGCGCGGGCTGGGAGAGGGGTTGCGTTTCGATTCTATGGGGAACACGGTTCGTCTGAGAGAGACGACGGTGAGACGCGCGGGGGAGGACCTGCTTGTGGAGGGGATTTTTCGATGTTCACCGGCCTTGTAGAAGCAATAGGGAAAGTCTTGGACGTCCGAGAAACCCGTGACGTCTTTCGCCTTTCTATCGAATGCCCGGAGTTCGCCTCGGAGTTGGCGTTGGGACAGTCCGTGTCAGTAAGTGGGGCTTGTCTTTCTGTGGCGGCGGTGAGGGCGAGCGTCTTCGACGTGGAAATGATGCCAGAAACCGTGAAACGGACGCGTTTCGTTTTTTTGACACGGGGAGTTTTCGTGAACCTGGAGCGAGCGATGAAGTTGGGCGAGCGCTTGGACGGGCATCTGGTGCTGGGACATGTGGACGGAACAGCGAAGGTCGAGAAACTGTCAGGCTCGGCTCGGACGAAAAAGGCTTTTTTCCGCGCCGACCAAGACGTGACGCGTTATATCGTGCCAAAAGGGTCCGTGGCGGTGGACGGGGTCAGTTTGACCGTGATCGACGCGGGCGCTGGAGGTTTTTCCGTGGGGCTGATTCCGACAACACTGGAGAGCTGCACCTTGGGCCGCCTCGCGCCGGGAGATGTCGTCAATATAGAGACCGACGTCATCGGGAAGTACGTGGAGCGATTGCTGAGCCCAGAGCGCGCTTCAGCGACGTCGGGTTTGACGTTGGGGGAGATGTATGAACTTGGTTATGGATAAAGGCCGGCAATCGGCCGAAGAATATGGAGAAACGGAACTGGTGGGCAACGAAGTAAGGAACGAAGTAAGGTTTGAAGTAAGGAACGAAGTAAGGTTTGATGCCGTGAAATTCGACACGATTGAGGACGCGATCGAGGACATCCGCCAGGGCCGTATGGTTTTGGTTGTGGACGATGAATCCAGGGAGAACGAAGGTGACGTGATTATGGCGGCGGCGCACGCCACCACGGAGAAAATCAACTTCATGGCTCGTCACGCCCGGGGTTTGATTTGTGCGCCGGTTTCAGAAGAGATCGCGAAGCGGCTCCAGTTGGATCTCATGACGAAACAAAGTTCGGATAAACACGGAACAGCGTTTCTGGTGTCGGTGGACGCGAAAGAAGGTATCTCTACGGGAATCTCCGCCGAGGAGCGGGCGATCACCGCGCGGCTTTTGGCGGACCCAGAGGCGCGTCCCGATGACTTCTACCGGCCGGGGCATTTGTTTCCTTTGGCCGCCAAAACGGGCGGTGTCTTAAAACGGGCGGGGCACACGGAGGCCACGGTAGACCTGGTGCGGTTAGCGGGGTTGCCTCTGGCGGGGTTGTGTTGCGAAATTATGAAAGAAGACGGAACAATGGCGCGTTTACCGGATCTGGCGCCTTTCGCGGTCCAGCATAGGTTGAGGCTGATTACCGTGCGGGACCTCATCGCTTGGCGCGCTACTCGTGAAAAACTCGTGGAGAAGGTTGTCGAGGTCAATCTGCCGACGGAGTTCGGACTGTTTCGCGCCCACGCCTACCGCAATACCTTGGAGGACGACGATGGCCATACCCATATCGCCCTGGTGAAGGGGGACATCTCCAGCGTCTCCAATGTTTTGGTGCGCGTCCACAGCGAATGCCTGACAGGCGACGTATTCGGGTCCTTGCGCTGCGACTGTGGCCCCCAGCTTCACACCGCTCTGGAAATGATCGGCAAAGAAGGCGTTGGGGTGTTACTTTACATGCGCCAAGAAGGGCGCGGCATAGGAATCCTCAATAAGCTGAAGGCCTACAAACTTCAGGAAGAGGGTATGGATACGGTAGACGCGAATATTGCTTTGGGCTACGCCCCGGACTTGCGTGACTATGGCACGGGCGCTCAAATCTTGAAAGACTTGGGGTTAAAAAAAATCCGCCTTCTGACCAACAATCCCCACAAAATCGTGGGTCTGGAAGGACATGGCCTTCAGATCATAGATAGAGTACCATTAGTGATCGAACCCAACGAGTTCAATAAGGATTACATGCGCACCAAAGAAAGCAAGATGGGGCATTTACTGCACTCGCTGTAACGTGACGGTTCGCGAGATACACACGTCAATACATGTCAATACACGTCAATATGGGAGGTTCGGGGAATGAAAATAGTGGAAGGAAAATTGATAGGTACGAAGCTTTCGATAGCGATTGTCGTTTCCCGTTTCAACGAGTTGATCTCCAACAAACTTCTTGAGGGGGCGAAAGACGCGCTTTTGCGTCATGATGTGTCTTACCAGCATATAGAGGTTTATTGGGCTCCAGGCTCCTGGGAGCTGCCTTTAGTGGCCAAGGAACTTGCTCTTTCCGGCAAGTACGACGCGATTATCGCCTTGGGGGCTGTCATTCGCGGGGATACACCTCACTTCGACTATGTATCCTCGGAGGTGTCCAAAGGGCTGGCCCTTGTGGGCTTGGAACAGCGCGTTCCCGTCCTGTTCGGCGTCCTGACCTGCGATACTTTAGAGCAAGCCCTCCTGAGGGCCGGCAGCAAGGCGGGGAACAAAGGAGCGGATTGCGCCTGTGGGGCCATCGAAATGGCTAACCTCTTGAGAAACATCCGAGTCGGAGAAAAAGGCGGCGTTTAACTAACAGAATTTGTGGGTTTTATAAACTTCGTCTTCCCCAGCATAAATTGAATTCGCTCCGGAGGTGTCGTTTCTTTTGACCGTTTCCTATAGCTTGGAAATGATATTGGGGTGTGTAAGCGCGGCCGTTTTGTGCGTCCTCGTTCAATACCTGACAAAAAGGTTTTTCGACGCGCGGCAATACGGTTACTTGCGCGACTTGATTCTAGCCGCGGCGTGGTTGCTGTTGGCGATCTGGTTCGGCTCGCCTCAGTCTCGATTCGTGGTGGGTGCCGCTTTTATCGCGGGAATAGTGGGGTTGACGGAGGTCTGCTGGCCCAAACGTTCTTGGCGTTGGGCGTATCTTCTCATCGGCCTTTCCTGCGCCCTTTTCGGTCCGTCCATCAGCTTCATCAGTTTTGTGGATGGGGAGTATATCTACCTGACTCCCCTGACGTCGATCATCGTCACAGCCCTGTGGTTCATGGCTTTCCCCCTCGTTTTGCAGCAGTTGGATGGGATTCCCGGCCTGGTGGGGTACATGTTGGCCGTGACTTTTTCTCTGATGCTGACCTCTGTCGTGTTGGCGATGCGGGGGATGCAGGACGCTTTTTTTATGTCCTTCGGTGGGCTTCTCCTCTTGGTGGCGTTTTGGAGCCGTTTCAGCAACTTCTACCGTCAGGCGGGTAAAGCATTATCGGCGATGTGGGGAACTCTGGCCGCTGGGACGGCAATCCTGGGAGTCAGCAAGGGTATCGTTTTTAGCTCTATGTTCTATCTATCCCTGGGGCTTTTCGCTATTCCCTTCGCGGAAGCCTCCTTCCACCTGGTAAGTTTGGCCTTGTCCGACGCCTCTCACGGCACGGAAAGGCTCTACCGTAAATTGATTCGGAGCGGGTTGGATCATCCCGACGCTGTGCGGGTGATCGCCGGCCTTTGCGCCTTTTTAGGAACCCTCACGACCCTGTCTCAATACCCGCCCAACTACGCGACGTGGATCGGATGGGCCGCCATGGGATGGGTGGTTTTTGTACTGCTAGGTTTGCTGCTTTGGAAGTACCGGCACAGGTCCCCTATGACCCACACGAAACCCCACCTTTGGGGCGTCTCCGTCGATAACATGTCCCTTAACTACGCACTGGCCAGAGCTAGGGGCATGGTTTTGTCCGCCAGCGGAACGCGACTGGTAGCCACAGTCAACGCCCTGGGAATGAACGAGGCGGTGCGTGACAAAGAATATCATCGCGTCTTGAGACATTCGGCGATAGTTCTGTCGGACGGGGTGGGTCTTTTGTGGGGATTGCGCTTTCTGGGTATGCCCATCCAAGAACGGGTAACGGGCATAGACTTTGCGGAACAGCTCTGCCGGATGGCGGCGGTGGAAGGGTGGCCGGTGTATTTTCTGGGATCTAGAGGCAACACGGCCTTGGTCTGCGCCAAGGTCATGGCTGCGCGGTATCCGGGGCTGGTGGTGGCAGGAGCCCGAGATGGCTATTTTGCTATAGACGACCTTTCGGTGGTGGAGTCCGTGGTGCGGTCTGGAACGAAAATTCTCTTTGTGGCTATGGGAATTCCTCGCCAGGAAAAATGGGTGGTTCGCCACTCTCACCGGCTGGGCAATGTCTTGGCCGTGGGCATTGGCGGTGCTTTTGACGTGCTTTCCGGACAATTGAGACGTGCTCCGGCCATCATGCAAAAAATGGGACTGGAGTGGCTTTTCAGGTTATGTCAGGAACCCTTCCGCTGGAAAAAGGACTTGATGTTGATCGTCTTCGTTTTTCGTGTTTTGCTGACGCGGGTGGGACTTTATTCTTGGAAGGAGGGGCATCAGGAATGATCACTACGGTGGGAGATCTGATGGACCGCGACTTGACGGTGGTCATGGAGCATAGTACTATCAGCGAGGCCATTGATATTTTTTATTCTCACAGCGTGGCGGGGCTGCCGGTGGTGGATGTAGATTGGCGACTCGTGGGCTTTCTCTCCGAGACCGACATTTTACGCGCCGCGACTCCCTCCTACCTGGAGGTTCTCACCCAAAGCTCGTTTCTGAGCGGAGAAGAAGAGGAGTTTGCGAGGGAGTTGGAGAAGCTGGGTGACCTGCCCGTTCGGGACTATATGGTCAAGCCTCCTATCGCTGTGGAGCCTTACGTAAGCCTGATGTCCATTGCCGACCTGATGATACGCAAACATTTTCGCCGCCTTCCCGTTGTAGAAGACGGCGTTTTGATCGGTATCATAGACCGCCGGGCTCTGTGGAATTTCATGCTTGAGGGCTATGCGCGCAATGTGGAACAAGGCGAAGCTTAATAAGGTACTTGGTAAGGCGAAGCCTTCGTCCCCTGAACTTGACCCTCTCGTCTCGACCTGGACGGAGCTAGAAGCGTTGCGCGCTCGGCTCGCCGAGGACATGGAGGATAAGAAAACCGAAATGGAGCGTTTCAAGGAGGAGACCTTGTGGCGTTTGAATTCTTTGTCCGACCGGACTATCGAGATCGCTCGCATGGAGGGACGGAATGCCGAAGCGCGCGTCGCCCAGGACAAAGCGGAAACCGAGGCGGAACTCGCCCAATGGAAAGCCCGCGTCCGGGAGCGGGTTCTGGATGAAAAAATTCTGGACACCCTGGCGGAGCAAACCATTCTTCGGCTGCTTCCCCCGACGGGAGAAGGGGACGTGTTAGCGTCCTCCGAAGTGGTGGTTTCTGAAACGAAAGGAGGTGGCGCTTCATGATCACACACATGGCAAGGGTCGCTCTGTGGGGGGTGCGGGATAAAAAATCCGTTGTTGTGAGCCGCCTTTACGAGCTTGGAGTTTTCCATTTGACCACGTCCGAGGAAGCCATGGACGGAAGCCATCGTTTTCTCCTGGAAAAACTGCGGGAGCAGAGGGGGAAGGCGTTGAATCTTATCGAAGCTCTTCGGTGGGACGAGTGGCGGAAACTGACGGACGCCTTTGTGGAAAATGTGCGCTATAACCTTTCCCAGGATCTAGAAGCGATGACGGAGGAGATCGAGAGAAGTCTGCAACGCATTCAATCGCGTCTCGTTTGGATTAGGAGAAACCAGGAAAGACTACAGAACGACTTTATTGAGCTGCGAAAGGCCAATCTCATTTTGAAACGCGCCCAAGGGTTTTTAGAGCAGGAGAAGACCGTCCGGGGAGAGATGGCGATCTGGCGTTTGCCGCGACAAGGACAACACGCGTTGATCTCTAAAATCAATGGAGAGCTGGATCTTTTACCCAGTGGCCATGAAAAGCCTTGGTTTCGCTACCATTCCATCGATTTCAACGACGGTTCTTCTTATCTGGTGACCAGTGCCTCCTACGAGGTGCAGCCCAAAATCAGAAACGGAGTCACCAACCTTCAGGGCTCTCGTTGGCGGTTGCTTGACTATACAGAGAAGAAAAAAGCGAAAGAAACCAATTTTGACGCTGAGGAAAGCGATTGGACCAAGGACAACGCCGACGAAAAATCCTTTCTGATAACGGCGCCGTCGCGGATCGCTCGGCTTTTGCGGCGGGCTCCGACTCGGATAAGAGCGAATAGAGAAGAATTGCGTAAACTCTCCGACCAGTGGGGAGCGAATTTGGCCGCCGTTTACATTTTACTGAACGACCGCATGGAACAGCTCCTCATGGAGGCATCTGCCGAGGAGAACGAGGAGTTTTTCAGCTTGGAGGGCTGGATTCCGGAAAAAGATTTGGCCCGCACGAAAGCGGTATTGAAAGAGGATTTCGGCGATTTCGTCATCGTGCGCTCCCGGCCCCCTGACCCCGCCAAAGACGGAGTGGTTCCCACCGCTTTGAGGAACGTCTCGATTTTCAAGCCCTTCGAACTGTTTCTGAAGTTACTACGTGTACCTCACTACAATGCCTATGACCCGACTCCCCTGATCGGGCTTTTCTTCCCCTTTTTCGCGGGCTGCATGGTGGGAGACATTGGCTACGGCGTTCTCATTCTGTGGGTGGGGCGGCATTTGAAGCAGAAGAAAACGGAGACCCTACGGGATGTGGGCGTCATTCTCTTGTTCGTCGCCTTTTGGAGCATCTTCTGGGGAGCCATGTTCGGGGAGTTTTTCGGGGACGTGGGGCACAGGCTTCTGCACATGAGACCCATCTGGGAGGACCGAGTCCACGCGATCTTGCAGGTCATGGGTTTCAGCGTGGCCTTGGGCACTACGCACGTGACGCTGGGGCTGCTCATCGGTGTGATTCAGGGGATACGGAACCGACACCGTCATCATTGGATGGAACGGCTGGGAAGTTTGCTGGTGATTGTGAGTCTGGTGGCGGCGCTGATGTTTTTGCGCGCTCAATTGCCGGCTTCCTTTTTCTCCATTCCGGTTATCCTGCTAATTTTTGCCCTGATTTTCCTGATTTGGGGCGGAGGTATCGGGGGCATTATCGAGTCTCTGAGCACCATTGGTAACATTATCAGTTACGTTCGAATCGCCGCCATTGGTTTGTCGTCCGCTATTCTGGCGATGGTGGCCAGCACATTCGTGGATACTATAGAGGTTCCGCTGGTGGGGCTCTTCATGGCGTTCGCCATCCACCTTCTGAATTTCGTTCTGGCGATCGGGGGCTCCGCCCTACACGCCGCTCGGCTCCATTACGTGGAGTTCATGGGAAAATTTTACGAAGATGGAACTCTCGCATATAAACCATTTGCCAAAAGGAGGAGTTTACACAATGGGTGAGAAAGCGATCATGGCGCTGGCCGCGGCACTGGCTGTGGCTATCCCCGCTCTGGCAACGGCTTACGCTCAAGCGCGTATCGGCAGCGCTGGGGCGGGAACCGTAGCGGAAAAACCGGAGACGTCGGGGACGATTATTATCTTGGAGGCCATTCCCGAAACGATGGTCATTTTGGGCTTTGTCGTCGCCATCATGATCATCATGAGAATAGCCTAGCCGACCGATATGAACCGCCCTTCGGGTGAACTCCTGGATGATCGCGAACCGGGATCCGAGGACTTGGTCGGGTTCAAGGAAGCCTTGTTAGCTCAACACAAAAAACGCTGCCTGGCGTTAAAGCGCTCCGTGGACGAGGATTTAGCGGATATCATTACGGCCCGCCGCATTGAAGTGGAGCGTATTGTTCATAGTTTGCGCCGCAGTCACGAAAAACATCTTGAAGAGGTCTTAAAAACCAACCTCCATCACGTCAAGCGCCAGAAAAAAAGCTACGAGGCGGAGCTTCAGGACATTTTTTTCGAGACGCTGGAGAAGGCGGTACGCTCGCGGCTGGAAACCTTTCGCCATTCGCCTCGGTATGGAGCTGTTTTGGAGGCTTTGGCGGTGGAGGCGCAGACTTGTATTCAAGGAAATTCTACTTTATCCTGGGTCGCTTTGGTTGAGGAAGGTGACGCTCTTTTTCTGCCTCCTTCCTCTCGGGGAAACATTCGGGAGGTGCGCGAGGAACTGTGGGACGTTTGGGGCGGTCTCGTTCTGGTCGAGGCCGGCGGGGGCGGAAGGGTCGTCGACAATACGTTCCGCGCCCGATGGAAACGACTACCTTCCTTATTCGCGTTCAAGCCCGATCTTCGCGATGATTTATGACGAGGCGGCGAGAAATGGAAAAAATGCCTAGAAAGGGCGTCGTCGTTGGAATTTTAGGACCTGTTCTTGTGGCGGAGGTTGATTTTTCCGTCCGCATGTTTGAGGTTGTCCGCGTCGGCGAACGAGGACTTTTGGGCGAAGTTTTCGAGGTCGGGGTTCGAGATTCGGGCGACCAGGGTCTGAATGTTGGTATTCAGATCTGGGAGGACCTCACAGGGCTGTCCGTGGGGGAAGAAGTGTTGTTCACCGGAGAACTTTTGAGCGTGGAACTAGGCCCCGGTTTTCTGGGTGAGGTTTTGGATGGTTTGGGACGGCTGTATTCCCGAAAGGAAAAGCTCTGGCGTTTCCAGCCGTCGGTGAGGGAGGGGGAAAAGATCTCTCCAGGAGATATCCTGGGAACGGTGATAGAGAGAGGCCGTTTTTCCCATCGGATTCTAGTCCCACCCGGCGCGCTCGCCGCGGAATCACGTGAACGGGACAACCGGGTAGCGTGGATTGCTCCAGAGGGAGAGTACACCGCCCAAGATTATATTTGCCGCCTGGAAAATGAATTTTCTTTGCCCCTGAGTCTAACGCAAAAATGGCCGGTTCGTGTACCAAGGCCATTGAAAGCGCGCCTGCCCTTGGATTATCCACTGTTCACGGGGCAGCGAGCACTGGATACTTTTTTACCTCTGGCGCTAGGAGGCACTGCCGCCCTGACCGGCGGATCCGGCACGGGCAAAACGCTTTTGTTGCGATCTTTGGCCAAAGGGTGTGGGGCGGACGTGATCGTCTATGTCGGTTGCGGCGAGCGGGGTAATGAAATAATGGAGATCCTCGATGATTTTTCCAAGGCAGCCTCCCTTCGATCCAATGGGCTTTCGAGCCTGATGGACCGCGCCATAGTGATCGCGGCGCCTTCCGACGCACCGGTAACGCTTCGAGAGATGGCAGTTCACTTGGGGTTAACCTTGGGAGAATACTATCGGGACATGGGATACGACGCGGTCGTGATGATCGACTCTGTTTCTCGCTGGGCGGAAGCGTCCAGGGAAATCGAAAGCCGTGTCGGAAAAACTTCCGGAGAGGAGGGATACCCACCCTGGCTGAACGCCCGGTTAGCCCTCTGTTGCGAGCGAGCGGGACGAGTTAAGGTTTTGGGCAAAAGTGCCCCTGGGTTGACAAATAATTCTTCCCGTTCTGGATCAATAACCCTTATCAGCGCAATTTCGCCAGAGGGAGGGAATCTTTCGGACCCTGTGACTCAAGCGATGGCTAGATCTTCCGGTACTTTTTGGGTACTGAATCAAGAATTGGCCCAAGCGCGTCGTTTCCCGGCGATCGACTGGAGCCGGAGCCATGCTTTTTATGAGAACGTCCTCGATGAAGCTTTTGCCCATGAGGCAAGCAAGGATTGGCCGGACTTGAAAGAGTATTTGAGAACCATAATGAAGTGGCGAGAAGAGCTTGCCGGCGCTTTGCGGCAAGGGGAGCGCGATGCCCTTTCGGAGGAGAATAAGTGGCTTTTGTACCACGCTGAGACCCTTGAAATCGTTTTTTTACGACAAAACGCCTACGGAGAAACTCGTTCTTCTCCGGCGCGAATGGCAGCAATGCTCCGTTTTCTGAAGACACTGGACGGCGAGGTTAGAAAAATCTTGAAAAAAGAACTTGTTTGTGACGTCGTAACCGCTCTGCCATCGAGGCAGGAGATGCTCGCTTTGCGCGACCTGCCGGAGAAGGACTTTGAAAAAGCGGAGCGAAAATGGCTGGTTCGTTTCACGTCTGGACTCACCTCATCCGCTCCGACTGAATCCGCTCCGACTGAATCCGCTCCAACTGAATCCACTCCAACTGAATCCACTCCAACTGAGGAGGCTGCTCCATGAGCAACTCGAATGCGAGGCTTTACAGAGAGGGATTCCAAAGCGTCAGAGGAGTGACTGGCCCCCTTCTTTTTGTAAATAACGCGAGGGGTGTCGGTTACGGTGAGTTCGTGACGATTGAGACGCGCTCCTGGGGGTCTCATGCCTGGGGATCTCATGGAAAACAAACCGTTACCCGCACGGGCCAGGTGCTTCAAATTCAGGATGACCTTTGCGTGATTCAGGTCTTCGATGACATCTTGGGGTTCGAGACAGGAAATACCACTGTGTGGGTGGAGCGCGACGTCGCTAAGGTCGGTGTGGGGGAACGCCTGCGCGGTCAGATCCTAAACGGCCGCGGACAAACGTTGGAGGGAAAGGACCTTTACGGGCTCGACGCGTTGCTTCCCATCAATGGTCTGTCGCTAAATCCTGTGACTCGCGCCGTCCCCTGCGAGCCCATCGAAACGGGGATGTCTGTTCTAGATCTAATGAACACCACAATGCGTGGACAAAGATTAGCGCTGCTAGGTGGACCGGGACTACCCGTCGGAGAGCTTGCGGCGCTCGTCGCTTCTCGCGCTCTTCTTCCCGGCAATGGGGATGCCTTTCTGGTGGTTTTTGCCGCTATGGGCGTTACTAGCCGAGAAGTGGATGTTTTTATGGAGTCATTTGTCCGTAGCGGGATACTGGAAAGCGGCGTCTTTTTGTTGAATAAAGCTGACGATCCTGCTATAGAGCGACTCTTAACGCCTCGCGCCGCCCTGACCATCGCCGAATATTTCGCTTTCACCAAGGGTTACGATGTCCTTGTTGTCATGACGGACATGCTATGTTACGCTGAGGCGCTGCGAGAGGTTGGCGCGGCGCGGGGGGAATCTCTTGGGCGGATGGGATACCCCACGTATTTGTACTCCGACCTGGCGGGGATTTATGAGCGAGCCGGCTGTCTCGCTGGACGGAAGGGTAGGGTGACGCAGATTGTCACCGTCGGGATGCCGAACGATGACGCCGCCCATCCGGTGGCCGACGCGACGAGCCATATTGTCGACGGACAGATTGTCTTGGATCGGAGGTTGCACACCGCTGGCGTTTTTCCGCCCGTGGACGTATTGTCCAGTCTTTCACGGCCTATGAACAAGGGGATAGGGCATGGGCGCACTTTTGACACGCATCGTGTCCTCGCCGACCAGCTCCACGCTGCCTACGCGAAAGCCCAAGAGGTAAATTGCTTGAGGCACCACATCGGTGACAAAGGGCTTTCGGAAGTGGAAAAGAGCTACATAAAATTTGGAGAATCCTTTGAAAAACTTTTTGTCAATCAGAAACGAGAGAGAGGGAGGGAACAGTGGGGGCGAGAGACGGAAACGGTGGAAAGAAGGACGTTTATTCAGTCCGAAGCGAAAGCCTGGGAAATTTTGCGTCAGCTCCCCGCCGGAGAACTGTACCTATTGTCCCCTTCCTTGATGGCGCACAAGCTGAAGTAATAGTAGAGACCAGTAGAAAGGTTTTCATAAAAGAAGTGAACAAAAAACGTTCAATACGGGGAAAATGTGATAATATTTTTCGAGTAAAAAGTGCGCGCCTGTAGCTCAGTGGATAGAGTGACGGCCTCCGGAGCCGTAGGCCGGGCGTTCGAATCGCCCCAGGCGCGCCAGTATAGATTAAACACACCGATCAATACGACTCAATGCGACCTAACAATGAGTATCCTCGAACGAGTATGTAAAATATAATTTCGTTAATAATGATTTTGTTGGGAAAAACGACGATTTTTTCTTGATTTTTCCTCTCTTTTGAAACATGCCGGTAAAACCGGCGAAAACAAAATTCAAGGAAGTAAAATTCGAGAAAGTAAAATTCAAAGAAGTAAAATTCAAGGAAATAAAATTCAAGGAAATAAAATTCAAGGAAGTAAAATTCAAGGAAGTAAAAACAGATGCGAGTGAGAAAAAATAAGGGTTCAAAGTTTTCAAAACCCTCGATTAAAAAATCCTCAATCAAAAAAAGGCAAATCCGTTTCTGGAGGGTTCTTTTTTTTCTTTTGTTTTTGGGAGGCACCTGTGTGTTCCTATACTTTTTTACAATATCGCCCCACCAAACAAACGCGTCACTTTTGCTCCCTCGAGAGGAAAAAATGGATGAGGAAGCGAGGGTACGCTATTCCACAAAGGTTTTCGCGGCTGAGAATCGGGTCAGCGCGTCGGGAACTGCTCGCATCCTGGACAATACGGATCAGGGAAAACTGCTGGCCAGACGCGCCGCTTTAACGGACGCCCGACGTAACCTCATCGAGTTGCGGCGAAAGCTGCTTGGAGATCCCGTTTTTAAATCCGGAGCTCGCTTCTCGGGACGCGTTGTCGTGCCGGACGTTTACTCGGAAAGGATCGAAGGCGACCTATATTTCCTGGAAATCGACATGCCGCTCGACAGCCTTTTGGAGGTGGGCTGGGAAGAATCTTTCCCCGCGTTCCGGTAAAACCTGTTATCATTTTCGGTGTCAGCGTACAAGACGGGCAACATGAGAGGAGAAAATGGATGTGAACAAGAAATGGATATGGGCAATTGCCATTGTCTTTCTGGCGCTCCCCTTTGGAACGGTGGCGCGCGGCGCAGTGGTCGAAGCAGAACAAGACTTGCAACACATTATGGGGGACCTTTACACGTTGTCCACCGCGATGCTTCTCTATCACGACGATACGAAAAACGCTCAATGCCCTTCCATCGAGGAACTGGAGCGCTACTTTAAAAAACCCCTGCCCGACTCCTGGCCTGGTGAGTACCGAACCGCTGTGATCGAGGGGGGTTGGTGGGTGGGACGCCAGGTCCCGGAGTTCTCCAACGCCCGAAAATTTTTGAGACGCAATGCCCCCGCTCTGGGACTCTACGACAAGGAGAGTATGAGCGCGTGGCTGGGTCAGTCCTTCGTGTGGATCGAAGCCTTGTCGTTCAGAAAAGAAACGACTCTCCGTGTTGTTCAGGGCGAGGAAAAGGAACGGTTGTTCTTTAACTCTCCAGGCACGGATTACTACTGGTGGAGTAACCTCCTCTTCACCTCGCGCGCCTACAACGCAGCGCTGGTAAAATGCGGCGCGATAGCGAAGGCTTTAGCAATTCCTCCCGCACCCACGAAGGAGCGAGAAACCTTTACCGCCTCTCCCGTTTCGCCACCACTCGATTTTAGGGTGGGGGGTGAGCAGGATGAAGGAGGTCCCCAACCTGTTGAAATGGCCGATGTGATCTTCAACCCCATTCCGCGTCCCAGAGATTAACGGGTAGGAACTGACGGATAGAGATTAGGATATAGTATTTAATTAAATAATATTTGATTAAATAGAGACTTAGCAAAGTATCAATATACGATAAATATATGATATGCTATAGTATAGGTTACTATGGTGAGATTATACACGGTATATTAAGCGGCAATAGTCGAAGAAATACTATGCGAGGCGTATCTACTAGTGATCAGTGGGTATTAGCACATGGAAGGGATTGGTTATAGTGAAAGTTATAACAGAGGATTTAAAGGCAAATTTTGATCGAGGGTGGAGTTTTTTGACGCAAATCATCGACGTCTGTCCTGACGTGGTGTGGAGTAAGAAGGCGGGGGGATTCGTTTTCTGGCAACAGCTTTACCATTGTTTCGCGACCGTGGATTTCTTCCTGTTGCCGAAAGACGGCGTTCCGGAACCCGGGCCTTGGGGCGCGGAGGCCGCGCAATTCAAAGGAGAGCCCACGGCAAAACCCACCAAAGAGGAACTCAAAGCATACGCGGCCAAGATGAAGGCCAAGGTTGACGCTTGGCTCGCCACTCTTGATGACGCGTCTCTTGCCCAGACCCACGAGGGGTTTTCCGCTCGCAGAGGCGTGCCCATGAATAACGTTATGGTGCTGACCATCCTGTCGGGACACTTGTCGTACCACATTGGAAGCTGCGACGCCATCCTGCGCGACAACGGCGAAAAAGGAGTAATGTGAGCCTTTAAAGCCACACTTATGGAGCGGCGGTTCTTGATTTCGACTTACCCTCGTATCGATATTACCCCTCGTATCGAAACGCCGAAATCAAGCCGCCGTCTTCTGCCTCAACCGGAACAATATTCAAGTTCAGAATTCAAGTTCAGAATTCAAGTTCAGAGGGTATGAACGGCGTTGTACAACCGTAGCCACTCTTCGCCGCTTAGATCCTCCGCGCGAATTTTCAAGTCGAGCTTCGCGTCGCTCAGGAGGGGGCTCCAGTCCTCCAGGCTCCGAAAACCTTTGAGGTTGTTGAAGAGCGTTTTCCGACGTTGACGAAACCCCGCGTGTAAAAGATCGCTCCAAAGAGAATTCTTCATCAAAAAAAGGTTCCGTTCCAGCTTGATTTCCACCAGAGCGGAGTCCACCCGAGGCACTGGGCGAAAACAGGAGGGAGGCACCCGGCGAACTAATGTTGTCCTCCCCATGACTTCGAGGGCCACACCCAGAGGATAACGTTCTTTTGTATCGCGGCGCGCTGTCAATCGTTCCGCAGCCTCTTTTTGCACCATATACAAATGGTAGGTCAGTCCCCGCGACGCAAAGGCGAGAAGCCTCCATATCAGAGGCGTCGTGATGTTGTAGGGGATATTGGCCACGACCTTGTTGGGGAACGGAGACAGGGCGCTGTAATCCGCCCGCGCTGCGTCGTCCCAAAGGACGTTTAACCGCGGATTCTGGGCCTGCAACCCCTCCAACGCGTCTTTTAGGCGCAAATCCAACTCGACAGCGTAGAGGCGCGCGCACCCTTGAAGGAGCAGTTCCTTGGTCAGAATGCCTTCTCCTGGCCCCACCTCCAACAGCACGTCTTCTGGTGCGACGGCGGCGCGCTCTACAATCTCTGAGAGAATGTTGCGGTCGATGAGAAAATTTTGCCCGAAACGCTTCTTGGGGTGAAAGGATTTGGCGGATTCGCGCGGCGGTGTTCTAGGAAGCATGGTCTGGACTCGGGTCATGACAAAACCCGCGTTTTTTGATGGGGACCTTCATTCCCCCTGTGAGAGCCAGAAGGCGTTCCGGCTCTATGGGGAAAAAAGCATGATCTGTGCCCGCAGCGGCCCAGACCACAGGGTACCGGAAAAGGTCCTCGTCCAAAAAAGCGGGTATCTGAATAGGATACCCTGTTGGAGGCACACCTCCAACCTTAAATCCAAAGCGCTCGAACACGTACTCTGGAGAAGCCATTTTGGTTTTTTTACCCTTCGCCTCCCGCGCTACGGCCCGGAGGTCCACCCGGTTTGCGCCGCTCATCAACACCAAGACGGGACGCTCGTCCACTAGAAAAACGAGGCTCTTCAGAATCTTCTCCGCGGGGGCTCCGACAGCCCGAGTAGCGTCTTCCACCGTAAAAATGGTCTCCTCCGTCACCTTGATCTCGATATCGCCGTATCCCCCCGCGTCCAACGCGACTCGTACTTTTTCAATAGCCTCCTCAATAGCGTCCTCAATAACATCTTCAATAGCGTCAGTAGGTTCGCGCATTGTCGTTCTCCTCGTCTCTCCACTTTATTGTCGCATCATTTCTCGGTTCGTAAGGTTCCGCGTGCAACGTGATCAACGCGTTTCGCCCTAACAGGTCTTCCAGTTTGCATTCGAGAGTCGTGGTCACGTCGTGAGCTTGAACTAAGGTTATGTGCCCGTCCAGCACAATATGCGCCTCCACCGCTACGTAGAAACCGATTCTCCGCGTTCTGACCTTGTGAATGTCGAAGATCTCCGAGAAATCTAAAGCCGCTTCCTTGATAGCGTCCACTTGAGATGGAGCCAGAGACGTATCCAGAACCTCCTCGATGCTGTTCCAGAAAATAGAGACGGCCGCGTGAAGGATAAAGACACTCACCAGAACGGCCGCCACCGGATCGAGAATCACCCACTTTTCACCGCCTACGAAACCGCCGGCGATTCCAAGAAACGCCCCCACGGAGGACATAGCGTCTGCACGGTGGTGCCAGGCGTTGGCCTTCAGTGACGCGCTATTCAGCTTTCGGCCAGCGGCAAAAGTGTAACGGAACAGGACTTCTTTCATTATAATGGAAATCAGCGCCGCCATCAGGGCCACTCCTCCGGGTCTAGACAACTCACGCCCGTCCACGGCCTGCAGGATGGAAGTGCTTCCCTCGAAAAAAACACCCAGTCCTACAATCAACAGTACCAGTCCGCAAAAAGCCGCCACCAGCGTTTCGATCCTTCCATGTCCGTAGGCGTGGTCTGCATCCGCTGGTTTACTCGTGTAACGTAACCCCAAAAGAACGGCGAAGTCTGTCAAAAGGTCCGACAGGGAGTGCGTCGCGTCGGCAATCATCGCCCCGCTGTGCCCAAAAACACCGGCCGCGTATTTTCCCACAGTCAGGATCAGATTGCCCCCTAGACCCACCAAGGTCACGCGCGTGCCTTCTCGCATTTTCTCCCCAGCCATGCCTATTTTCTCCATATTTACATTTATTCAAAAGCGGCGGCGATTTTCTCCAGTCCCTCCTGGAGCAGCGATCTGGGGGTGCCGATATTGAGGCGAACGTGACCTTTGCCCTCATCTCCAAATGTCGTGCCGTCGTTGAGCGCCACACGCGCTTCCTCCTTCAATTTTTTCATCAAAGCCTTTTGTTCCAGTTCGTAGGCGGAAAAGTCCAGCCACATCAAGTAAGTGCTTTCAGGCACGTAGACCCCCACCTGGGGCAGACGAGACTCCAAAAAAGACGTCACGAACTTCGCGTTGCCCTTCAAGTAAACCAGCAGCTCCTCCAGCCATTTTTCCCCTTCTCGGTACACGACCTCGGCAGCCTTGTAACCGAACAGGTTGACGCTCATGTGAAACTGGTCCAGCAAGGTCCGTATCTTGTTCCGCAGGTCTGGGTTTCTCGCGATCAAAAAGGAGGCCTTGAGCCCTGCCACATTGAAGGTTTTGCTAGGGGCCGATGCAATGATCGCGATCTCCTGGGCCTTGGGAGAGACGTTCAAAAGCGGGATGTGTTTGTGTCCAGAAAAAACCAGATCGGAGTGAATTTCGTCAGAGATGATGATCGTTCCGTTGCGGGCGCACAACTCTACGATATTTTCTAGCTCGCTCTTTTCCCAGACGCGCCCCACGGGATTGTGCGGGCTACATAAAATGAAGGCCTTCGCTCCCTTCTGAAGTTTCGCCTCGAAATCATCGAAATCCATCTCATATCTTCCGTTTACACGGCGTAGAGGCGAGAGCAAAAGCTGGCGTCCCAAAGATTTGGGGACGGCGAAGAAGGGGGGATACACGGGAGGGGTGACCAGCACCTTGTCTCCGGGTTGAGTGAGGGCGGAGATCACGAAACCGAGTCCACAGACGACACCGGGAACATCCAGAAGTTCCTCTTTCGTCAGGGTCAGGCCATTGCGTCTGGCGTTCCAGTCGATTAGGCTCTTATAATAACCCTCTCCTGCGAAAGTGTAACCGAAGGTGGAATTTTCCGCGCGCGCCAGAAGCGCTTTCTCCAGTTCGGGCAAAACGGGAAAATCCATATCCGCCACCCAAAAGGGCAATAAGTCAGGGTCTCCATAAACCTGCCGAAGCGCGTCCCATTTGCTGCAATCCGTTCCCTTCCTCGCCAACAGCCGATCAAATTCGTACATAGGCAATCATCCTATCCTTTCAGCGTACTAATACCTACTTATAATGAATAGATACGTTTCACATAGTATTTCTTCGACTATTAAGCCCAAGAAAAAGCTGAATCTCGCAAAGCTCGTAGAAATATTCCTATATAAAAGTAGAAATATTCCTATATAAAATTTGTGTGTCTGTTTAAATGCCATCTTACAACGCTTAACCGCGTTGCAAATGTTCTGCGCTGCTATGTTGTAGAAAAGCACTTCATCGTTATAGGTCACGGCGTTGTCAGCGAGTGTCAGGAATAGCGCGTTTTCCTTTTTTCACAAAACAGTGAAGGGAAAAAATCGCTATTCCCTTGAGCAACGCAGGATGACGCGAATTTTTAGAGAGCATCTTGCGGGGGTTTAGGGTCTCTCTTGCTTTTAGGCCTGCCAGTTGAGAGCGTAAACGGCCAGAGCGGCCGTACCCGTCCAGAGTACGGACTCGTTTATATCAAATTTCGCGTTGTGGTGTGGATAATCTCGCCCTTCCCCGATAACAGCGTGAGGTTCAAAAGTCGAGCAATGGTAGAAGAAAGCCCCCGGCACTTTCCCAAGATAGAACGCAAAATCTTCCGCTCCCGACGAGGGCAGCGCAACCTCCTGGGTCCACTCCTCTCCCAGGGTCTTTGCGACGATGTCCCGCATTCGGAGGGCGCAGCTTTGGTCGTTGATGACCGCGGGGATGTCGCTGGAAAAGGCAACTGTGGCTTTGCCTCTCATGGAAGCCGCGATTCCCTCAACTGTGCTTTTGATGCGCTCTTTCAAAAACGCGTCGATCTTTGGGTCGAAGCTGCGAATCATTCCGCGCATTCTACAACTTCCGGCGATAACGTTTGGAGCCGAACCTCCCGTAATCTGTCCGATGGTGAACACCACTGCTTCAAAGGGGCTGACCTCGCGACTAACCAGGGTTTGGAGTTGACTGATCATCTTGGTGGCTATCACGATGGGGTCTACCGTCAGATGCGGGGTGGCGCCGTGGCCTCCCTTGCCTTGAATCTCGATCGTCAGCGTGGAGGTTGAGGCCATCATTGGTCCCACACGCCATCCAATTTGTCCCGGCGTCAGACCTCCTCCCCAGATGTTGCCCGTGTGCAATCCGATGATCTCGTCCACTCGCGGATTTTCCAGTGCCCCACTGGCGATCATGGAAAGGGCGCCGTTGATCGTCTCCTCTGAAGGCTGAAAGATGAAGCGCACTGTCCCGGCTAGGTCCTCGCGCTTTGCCGCGAGCAGTTTCGCGGCCATCAGCAACATTGCCACGTGAGCGTCGTGCCCGCAGGCGTGCATGTTGCCATTGGTCGAAGCGAAAGGGAGGCCGGTATCCTCCACAATGGGAAGCGCGTCCATGTCCGCGCGCAACGCCAGCGTTTTACCCGGACCCGGTTTTTTCCCTTTCAACGTGGCAAAAACCCCATGTCCCTGTCCTTGGCCGGATTTGATTTCGTCAAGCCCCAGTTTGGATAGTTCTCGTACAATCACTTCTTCCGTGAAGGGTAGATCGTGTTCCAGCTCTGGGTGCGCGTGCAACTCTTGCCGCAACGCCACGATCTCTTCGTTTAGAGCTTTGGCCTCTAGCCCGATTTTCTCCATAATGACATTCTCCTCCCTCAATCTAATTACAAATTCTGATTACAAATTCTAATTACAAATTCTAATTACAAATTTAAAACAATCACATAGCGCCTTACTTTCCCCAAAGTCCCCTCTTGTTGTTCCGCGCTTCTTCTTGAAATTTCGCGAAAATTTGAGAATATTTGGAGTTGGGCTGGATCGTCATGATCTTGCCGTATCCCTGCAAGACCAACTGGGCGTTGAACATGTTCTTCCGGATTGCCGTCTCTCCCGTCCCGGGCTTCGTCAGCCAGACGTAGGCCAGGTGGCGGTTGTAACGGTCCAGAGGAGCCACGTCGTATTCCAGCCAAACGGTTTTGTTCGTTAGGTTCTTTTTGGTAAAATCCGACGCTTCTTTACCATAAAACTCCACGGGCTTTCGAGGATGAACGGTTTCTGGGGTATCCACGCCAATCAAGCGCACGGTGCGGTCCTCCCCCGCCACGGTTACGTGTATCGTATCTCCATCCACCACCCGGGTAACCGTTCCCGACAGAACATCCCCGCCGGGCGCGAAGAACAGATAGAAAGCTCCAAGCAATAAGGTTCCCGCCAGGGATATGATTTTTTTCACCGTAAGCTGAGGAACGAGTTTTTGCCCTTTTCTTTTTTTCTTCATAAATTTTCACCCCTAAATACTTTTTCCTGTTGATGCCGCGTCCAATTCCGAAGAGATTTCTTTCGCTTTTGTCAAATTTGTCAAAGTCGTCAATCCCATGCCCACCAACCTCCGGCCTTGTTCATCCTCGATAATCAACCACATGTCGGTGAAACAGGGAGTGGAGTTTTTCACCCACGCGCCGACCGTGAAGGAAAAACGAAGCTCGTCCTCGCCCGGCGCGACTTCGATCGCTTTCGACCACTTGGAGAACGGGGCATAATGGGGGCCCAAGAGGATTTTTTTCGGAACAATGTCGCCGACGTCGAAGCCGATGTCGAAATTGAAATCTTGTCCAGCGTCCCGCAGATCCTGAGTGGGCACTTGCACGGAAAACGGTTCTTGCTCGTTGACGTCGATCTGTTCGGGAAGCCGGACTGGCAAGACTTTTGCCGCCGCGCGAAGTTCGTCCAGTTTTTGCAGGGCGCGGGCCGTCCAGTTGCCCACGGAGCTGGTCAAAAGCTCTCTGCCCTTCTCAGGGTCCACCTGAAACTGCTTTAAAGCCAAAAGTTCGAGATGACGGACCTCTTCTTGCAGAACGCTTTCAAACTCGGCAAGGGCCGCTTGAACTTCTCCGACTTTTCCCTCGTAAAGGGGATCGAGGGCCGCCTGCAAATCGGTGTAGTGAAACCAGGCCGTGTCCTTCGAGTAATCCAAGTCCGCGGCCGGAACGGAAAAATGGGTTCGCACCGCTCTTTCGGGATCGTCGGCGTACTCCTGGGGAACGTTTGAGATGCCGAAGTACCAGGGTGAGTAAAGCGAAAGGCAAGGTCGGCCCAAGGCGCGCCAAATCAGCGTCATATCGTGGTTTTCCCGGATCTGCACGATGGAACTCTCGATTGTTGTGCCCGCGCATATGGGCCGCGTCCTCATGTAGTGCGGAGAGCCGCCTCCCGACACGTCTTGAAGGGTTCCCTCGAAATGACAGCGTAATACTTTTTTGATGTCCTCAACGCCGACTTTACGGTTGTATTTGACCGAGAAAGGCAACTCAGCTTCGATATTGAGGGGGTATTCTAGCAGAAGTTCAAGTCCTCTGCGGTGACGGTGGATATTGCGGGCAGCGCGATAAGCATCTGGGTCCTGGTAGGACAGGGCAAAATCAAATTCCCCTTTTTGTGGGTCATACCAACCTCGTCGGGTGGCATAAGAGACGAGCCTCTCGAACCCTGGCGCTTGAGGATCTGGTTGCCGGATGGTGTAATGGTTGGGGTTCACGTAGATCTCGTCGTTCTCCACGCGTTTTACGGCGTAGTGCTTACCATTGACGACTTGGAGCACCCAGATCTCATTTTTGTCGGCAAAATGGTAACTGCGTCCTCCTCCGATGTAGCCGTATTTGTCCACCAGTCCGCTGGCAACTTCCACTGCGTTGTAAGCGGACCTCGCCAACTCGGCGGTCAGACGGCGGACGCCATAGCCGATACCTCCCTCGCTCAAGTCGGGGTTGTCTTCCTTTGATTTGCCGCAGTTGTCGCTGCAGAGGACGACACCATGCTCGTTGACGTAAAAGTCGCAAAAGGATGCGCCGCCATCCGCTATGAAAGAACGGGCTTCGGACCAGAAAAGTTTCGGCCGTTCCGAGGGCGCTTCTAAAAGAGCCGCGGTTGGCTCGAAGCGGAAAGTTTCCGCCGCGTCCGTCCGTTTGGGGACGATATGCGTCCGCATAACATAGCGTCCCCCGCTATCCTCGTTATGCCCCACCAAGACCTCTCCGGTCTCCGAGGCGTCTTTGCCCACCAGCACCGTCGTGCAAGCGAATGCCGTCGCGGGTAGAAGCGCCCCCAGAATCGCCGCGGCAATCGACAGAATCCCAAACATTTCCAACTCTCCCATCCGCTCAAGATACGTACCCAGCGAGACAATGTCACCGCCTTCGCCTTGTTCCGCGGTATTGTCGGCTTGGAGTTTCCACCCGCGGGAATAGATATATAATACAGCAATGGAGCGGAAATTTTATAGGAGGTGTTCTTGTCGTGGGCTTCGAGAAAAAAGCGCAATTAAGAATGAAAAAAGTGGGCTTGAAGTGGACGGGCTTGTTGGTGTTCTGTGTGTTTTTAGTGGGGTTGGTGGGAGGTATAACGTTTGATCAAGGAGCGCTGGCCGCGTCGCGCGCGGACAACCCCGTGGTTCAGATCGTGAAGATCACGTCTCCGGCGGTGGTGAACATCGACGTGGAAACCATGCCCAAGAGGTAACAATATAGTCTTTGCGTAAATATCTATTCATGTATCTATTCATATATCTATTTATATATCTATTCATATATTCATATATTCATGTATCTATTCGTGTGGATATTTTATATGGATATTTTATATGGATATTTTATGCGGATATTTTATATGGATATTTCATATGGATATTTATAAAACGTACTATAAAAGCCTTCCATACTCTGTGAGGAGTATGCAGGATCAGGTGAAATTCCTGGTCATGAACTTATTTAATTGCTGGCAATCCCTAAAGCTCGAAGAACCACAGCGTAGAGATGAAAGAAGCTCAGGCGCGAAGGTGACGAAAGTAGAAAAAATCTTCGAGATGGCGCACGAGGC